>NZ_DFUB01000011.1:348-811 GCF_002379575.1 Flavobacterium sp. UBA4197 | reverse complement strand
AAAGTGTAACAGTAGCTTGTAGCAGTGATGTTCCGGCAATGATCAGCCTAACCGCTAATGATAACTGTTCCGGGGAAATTACCGTACAAGGACAAGACACAACCGTTCAAGGTAACTGTCCAAGTTCTTATATCATTACCAGAACATGGACCTTTATGGATGCCTGCGGAAACAGCTCATCTGTATCACAAACCATTAATGTAAATGATACTGTGGCTCCGGTGGTTCCAACACCACCAGCAAATATAACTGTTGCCTGTAGTACCGATGTTCCAGCGATGATCAGCCTGACCGCTAATGATAATTGTTCCGGTGAAATTACCGTACAGGGACAAGATTCCACCGTTCAAGGCAACTGTCCAAGCTCTTATATAATCACCCGTACCTGGACATTTGTGGATGCCTGTGGAAACAGTGCTTCTGTATCACAAACCATCAATGTAAATGATACTGTAGCTCCGGT
>NZ_DFUB01000011.1:0-212 GCF_002379575.1 Flavobacterium sp. UBA4197 | reverse complement strand
CGTACCTGGACCTTTGTGGATGCCTGTGGAAACAGTGCTTCCGTATCACAAACCATCAATGTTAACGATACTGTAGCTCCGGTGACTCCAACCGCTCCGGCAAACGTAACCGTAGCTTGTAGTTCTGACGTACCGGCGATGATCAGCCTGACCGCTAATGATAACTGTTCCGGTGCGATTACCGTACAGGGACAGGATACAACCATTCAAGG
>NZ_DFUB01000013.1:0-123122 GCF_002379575.1 Flavobacterium sp. UBA4197 | reverse complement strand
ACTTCGGTTGCTATTAGTTTATTTTGCGGGTTTAGCGCCAGGTTATAGCCTTTTTCTTTAGTGCCGCCAAAAACCTGTTCACTATTCAGGGCACGAATAGCATTTTTAACAGCTGCACTTTTTAAAAGCCCTTTTAATTTGTCACAATGCAAAGGCGGCTCTGTCCATTCCTCAACTGGTGTCGTCACAAAAACAGGACATCGCGGGCAATGATTAGGAGGTGTAAGTCCCCCTTCTGTTGAAGGATCACCGTCTCCGCCACCGCCGCCACTGCCGCCGCCATCGTCACCAATAGGAACAGTTACCCCCGGATCACCGTCACCGCCGCCGCCAATATCGCCATTAGTAGTATAACAAGTCGTAACCGGAGAGTAAAATAAATGGTTCTGGTCATTACATTCATTGGTAGCAACGTGTACACCGGTGTTGTCCGGACTCCACGCCTGGTCGCACATCAATATTTGTGCGGTAACACAAATGGTGGTTTTATCCATTTCCGAAGCATTATAAACAATCGGCGTAATTTTTACCTGTCCTTTGAATGCAAATGAACCGTGAGCGCTCAGAGATAATGGTTCACTTGGTGTGTACTTTAGGATATAGGCACTTGGCTGTCCTAAACTGTCTACGTTAATTACAAGGTTTTCAAAATAGTCCGGGTTAGAGATTTCTCTTGTAATCTTAAACGTATAAGAAGTTTTATTGCCATCTTCAATGACTTTCGCACCGTGTGGTACAATTGTAAAACTATACTGCCCTTCCATTACCGTACGGGATTTCTCTCTGTTCGCATAAACTGCATTATAGGCATTTACAAATTTGTTTTCACGAAGCAGTTTTTCAAGTGATGCCTCCCTGATATTGATTTTATTCGTATCGCTTTCCCTACGGATTACTTCCTCGTTCAGCTCACAACTAAAAAGAGCAAACAGCATAAAAATTAAAACAGGAAAGCAGGCATGTAATTTACTATTCTTCATATTGCCACATTTTATCACAGCAAATCTTGCGATTTTATCGTAATGACAATTACAGAAATCCACAAAAAACAAAAATTGAGTATAAGTGCGTATAAAACACCCATATTTACACTCACATAACATAGGGAATAGCATAAGTATTATTATGCCTCAAAAACAATTTGAGTATGTTTTGTGGATATCCATAAACTTACTTTACTTAAAATTTCTTCAAAAAAAGAATAAAAATACAAACCCATATAAAAATGCTATAGCAGAAAGGGTCAAAATGGAATATTGAAAGATGCGTTCTGACCATAGGATAAATGTGAAGCCATCAAACAAGCAGGAGAGCCCGCCCGGGAGAGTATTGAGATTTACAACCACTAAGGCCGCACATGGGTTGTTTGGTGCTTACACCAAACCAAATGCATCAGCAACACAGAATACAACGAATATCCTTTAAAAAGAAAAAGTTCAAACATTTTAAAAATGTTTGAACTTTTATCAAATTTATAGAATCAAAAATAGTCAGCCTATTTTAGAACTCGTTATTATAAAATCAACTATTTCAGTTTCTTTTTAACTTCCACTTGCTGGAATCCTTCAATAATATCCAATTCTCTGATATCATTGTAGTTTTTGATCTGCATACCGCAATCGTATCCTTTGGAAACTTCTTTCACATCGTCTTTGAAACGTTTCAGTGTTGACAATTCACCGGTGTAAATTACAACGCCTTCACGGATCAAGCGGATTTTAGAGTTTCTGAAGATCTTACCATCGGTAACCATACATCCTGCAATAGTTCCCACTTTCGAAATCTTGAATGTTTCACGAATTTCAGCTGTTCCGGTAATTTCTTCTTTCATTTCCGGCGACAACATACCTTCCATTGCATCTTTCAGATCATCAATTGCATCATAGATGATGGAGTAGCTTCTGATATCGATTTCTTCCTTGTCTGCCAATTGTTTTGCACTTCCGGAAGGACGAACGTTAAATCCGATAATAATCGCATCGGAAGCAGACGCTAACAATACGTCCGATTCTGTAATCGCTCCAACTCCTTTGTGAATAATTCTGATTTGAATTTCTTCTGTAGACAATTTAGAGAAGGAATCCGATAAGGCTTCTACCGAACCATCCACGTCTCCTTTAAGGATAATGTTCAATTCCTTGAACTGACCTAAAGCAATACGTCTTCCGATTTCTGCAAGGGTAATGTGTTTCTGAGTACGAACAGACTGCTCACGCATTAATTGCGTACGCTTAGCAGCAATTTGTTTCGCTTCTCTCTCGTCTTCAAAAACATTGAATTTATCACCTGCTGTCGGCGCTCCGTCCAAACCTAAAATAGAAATCGGGGTTGAAGGACCTGCCTCTTTAATGTTATGACCTCTTTCATCATGCATCGCTTTCACTTTACCATGATGCTTACCGGCCAATACGTAATCTCCGATTCTTAAAGTACCTGCCTGAACCAATACTGTCGAAACGTATCCGCGTCCTTTATCAAGGAATGCCTCTACTACTGTACCTACAGCCGGTTTATTAGGGTTTGCTTTTAAATCTAAGATTTCAGCTTCTAATAATACTTTTTCTAATAGTTCTTTAACTCCTAATCCTGTTTTTGCAGAAATATCATGGGATTGGTATTTTCCACCCCAATCTTCAACCAACAAGTTCATACCTGCCAGTTTTTCTTTAATTTTTTCAGGATTAGCCGTTGGTTTATCCACTTTATTGATTGCAAAAATCAAAGGTACACCTGCTGCCTGAGCATGGCTGATAGCCTCTTTTGTTTGTGGCATGATATCATCATCCGCCGCAATCACGATAATTACAATATCCGTTACCTGAGCTCCACGGGCACGCATCGCCGTAAAGGCCTCGTGACCCGGTGTATCCAGGAACGTAATTTTCTGACCGTTGTCTAATCGAACACCATACGCTCCGATGTGCTGCGTAATACCTCCGGACTCACCCGCAATAACATTTGCTTTACGAATGTAATCCAATAAGGATGTTTTACCGTGATCCACGTGACCCATTACCGTAACAATCGGTGCTCTGTGGATCAGATCTTCCGGTCTGTCTTCAATAATTTCAATTGCTTCTTCAATATCCGTGGTAATGAATTCTACTTCATAACCAAACTCGTCTGCAACGATAGAAAGCGTTTCCGCATCCAATCTCTGGTTCATGGTTACCATGATACCCAAAGACATACACGTTCCGATAACTTTGGTAATTGGCACATCCATCATGGTTGCAATTTCACCAACCGTAACGAATTCTGTTACTTTCAGTACTTTGCTTCCTTCTTCGATAGCTCTTTGCTCGTCATCCGATTTCTGACGGTGAGAATCTCTCTTGTCTCTTCTGTACTTCGCCGCTTTCGATTTATTTCCTTTACCCTGAAGTCTTTCTAAAGTCTCCTTGATCTGGTTTTTAACTTCTTCTTCCGTTGGCTCAACTTTTGCTACGATAGCAGGACGGTTTCCTTTCTGGAATGACGGCTTGTTCGCCGTAAATTTACCTGGTCCTCCCGGTCTGTTAGCATTGTTGCCACCCTGGTTGTTATTACCGCCCTGACCCTGGCCCGGTGTACCCGGAGCTCCCGGTTTGGTCGGAATACGTTTTCTCTTGTTCTTATTATTATTCGAATTGTTCGAATTCTGACCCTGACCTTGTCCGGCATTCTGGTTGTTACCAGTATTCGGCTTGTTTCCGTCTTTCTTAAAGTCTTCTTTCTTCTTTTTCGGTTTATTGAACTGAGAAAGGTCAATGGTCTGACCTGTAAACGTAGTACCGCTTAATTTCTGGTACTGTGTTTCGATTCTCTCTTCTTCCACTACAGGCTCTGCAGTTGCTGCTTTTTCAACCTGAGGTTTCTCTACAGGAGTGATTTTAACAACTTTTTCTTCACGAATAACCTTCTTCTCTTCTTCCTTAGGTTTCACTTCCTCTATTTTTTCAACAGGTTTCTCTTCAACAACAGGTTTCTCCTCCACAACAACAGGCTTCGTTTCCGGTACTGAGACTTTCTCCTCTACTACTTCTGAAGATGGTTTTTCAGTAACAACTTCAGCTTTTTTAGGATTCAGGTCAATTTTACCAATAGCTTTCGGACCAGACAATGTGGCTTTTGCTTTAATGATTTCTTGACGTTGTTTCTCTTCCTCTTGTTTGCGTTTCTCTTCAATCTCGCGCTCTCTTTCTACACGTAATGCCTCTTTTTCTTTCTTTTTCTCTTCACTCACCTCCAGAGAAGCTACTTTTTTACCCTTATCAGCAGAGAATTGACCGCACAAGATAGAATATTCCTCATTAGAAATTTTAGCATTCGGACTTGATTCAATGGTATGCCCTTTTTCTTTCAAATAGTCCACAGCTCTATCCAGAGAAATGTTTAATTCCCTTAAAACCTTGTTTATTCTTATTACTCTTTCTTCAGACATATAATCTTTTTAATATTATCGTAATGCGTGTTGTGTTGTTGTTGTTTGTTGTAATACTTAGGTTATTCTTCGAACTCTTCTCTCAGAATTCTGATAACTTCTAAAATTGTTTCCTCTTCAAGGTCAGTTCTTCTCACTAAATCGGCAACATCCTGATTCAATATGCTTCTCGCAGTATCCAATCCAATTTTAGCAAACTCCTCGATTACCCATCCTTCAATTTCATCTGAGAATTCTGTTAATTCAACATCGTCCTCTTCCTCTGCAATATTACCTTCACGAATTACATCCAGCTCATATCCTGTTAGTAATCCTGCCAGTTTTATATTATGTCCTCCACGTCCGATAGCTTTTGAAACTTCTTCCAGTTTCAAGAACACTTCTGCAGATTTACCTTCTTCATCAATTTTAACCGAAGAAACTTTAGCCGGGCTAAGCGCTCTGGTTATATACAATTGTGTATTGGTTGTATAGTTGATAACATCAATATTTTCATTTCCAAGCTCACGAACGATACCGTGAATACGGGAACCTTTCATCCCCACACAGGCACCAACCGGATCAATTCTGTCATCATACGAATCTACGGCAACTTTCGCTTTTTCACCCGGGATTCTCACAACTTTTTTAACCGTGATCAAACCGTCAAAAACTTCCGGAATTTCCTGCTCAAATAATTTTTCCAGGAATTTCTCTGAAGTTCTGGACATAATGATTTGCGGCTTATTCCCTTTCAACTCCACATTCTCAATAATTCCTCTAACGTTATCTCCTTTACGGAAGAAATCGGAAGGGATTTGTTTTTCTTTTGGCAATACAATTTCATTTCCTTCATCGTCCACCAAAATAACTGCTTTTGGACGCACGTGATGTACTTCTGCTGTATAAATATCTCCGATTAAATCTTTAAATTGCTTGTAAAGATTTGTATTATCGTGCTCATGAATTTTAGAAATCAGATTTTGACGCAATGCTAAAATAGCTCTTCTTCCTAATTGAATTAATTTCACTTCTTCAGAAACTTCCTCTCCCACCTCAAAATCAGGCTCAATTTTTCGCGCTTCCGATAACGAAATTTCAGAATTTGAATCTTCCACCTCTCCATCAGCAACTACAATACGATTTCTCCATATTTCCATATCTCCTTTATCCGGATTTATAATAATATCGAAGTTATCATCTGAACCATATTTCTTTTTCAATGCATTTCTAAACACATCTTCTAAAATTGCCATTAAGGTAACTCTGTCGATTAGTTTATCGTCTTTAAACTCTGAAAACGATTCGATTAATGCAATATTTTCCATGCAAACTCTTTATTTAAAATGTTATTATAACAATTGCTTCCTTGATATCTGAATAAGGAATTTCTACCTTTTTGTGAACTGTTTCTTTACCTTTCCCGATTTGTTTTGGCTCTCTTGCTGTCCATTCCAAAACAATAAACGCATCTGTTGCTGCTGTCAATGCGGCTTCGATTTTCTCGGTAGCCGTAGTTACTTTCAGCGTTCTGCCGATATTCTTTCTGAACTGTCTTGGCAATTTCAACGGACTGGTTGCTCCCGCAGAAGCTACTTCCAATGAAAAATCCTGTTCTTCGCGATCCAAATTATGCTCTATAGCACGGCTAATATCAATACAGTCCTGAAGACTAACACCGTTATCACCGTCTAAAGTTACAATAATTTTATAAGAATCGGTTATTGCCAAATCAATTAAAAAAAGAGACGGTTTCTGCGACAACCCCTCATTCAGCAACGCGCTAACTTTTTCTTTAAATGCCATATTAGTATAAAAAGAGGGGACTTATTGCCCCCTCATTATTTAGTTCATTAATAAATAACGGCGCAAATATAGTGTTATTTTTTAAATATTGAAAATCAATTGTGTATTGTAATTTAAATTCCTACCTTTATAAAACAGATTTTAACAAATAAACCACAGCAAATCACTACAAATTATTTATTATGAAAAAGATTTTAGTACCAACTGATTTTTCCGATCATGCAGAATACGCCCTAAAAGTTGCCGCTCAAATTGCAAGAAAAAACGACGGAGAAATTGTTTTACTTCACATGCTTGAACTACCACATGAAGGAAGCGACGCTATTGGCAGCGGCCACGAGATCCCTGAAATCATGTTCTTCAAAAAGAAAGCAGAAGAAAGACTAGACGAAATCGCAAATTCTTCCATTTTATCCGGAATAAATGTAACACAGATCACCAAACTGGAAAGAGCTTTTGACGGTGTTCTGGACATCAGCAATAAAAACGAAATCGACTTAATCGTTATGGGTTCTCATGGCGCCAGCGGTTTCAAAGAAATGTTCATTGGTTCCAATACCGAAAAAGTGGTACGTCATTCAGAAGTTCCGGTACTGGTAATCAAAAAAGAATCTGACAATTTTAATGTAGACAAATTTGTTTTCGCTTCCGACTTTACAGACGAGGTTAAAAAACCGTTCGAAAAAGTAGTGGAGTTTGCCAATCAGTTCAATGCTAAAATACATTTATTGATGGTCAACACGCCGAACAACTTTAAATCTACAGCTGTTGCCGAAAAAATGATGGCTGATTTCATCACTCCTTTCAGCATCAACAACTACAGCACACACATTTATAATGATGTAAACGTTGAAAAAGGTGTTTTACACTTCGCCAAAAACATTGATGCCGACTTAATCGGAATCAGCACACACGGAAGAAAAGGAATTTCCCACTTCTTTAACGGAAGTATCAGTGAAGACCTGGTAAACCACGCGAAACGCCCGGTAGTAACTTTCAAAATATAACAAAAGATACCTAAAAAGAAAAACCTCTCCAATCGGAGAGGTTTTTTTGTTGGCCTACTAGGACTCGAACCTAGAACGACTGAACCAAAATCAGCTGTGTTACCATTACACCATAGGCCACTAAATCAGTATTGATTTTTTCAGAGGGGCAAATGTAAAATATTTTTTTTATTCTCCAAACAAAGCCGGAAAATTTAACCCGGAAAATCCACTTTCAAAAACACACAAATCCCACACCCCTTAAAACAAAATAACCTCTCAAAATTGAGAGGTTATTTGTTGGCCTACTAGGACTCGAACCTAGAACGACTGAACCAAAATCAGCTGTGTTACCATTACACCATAGGCCACTAAAACCGGCATCATTACTGATTTCCGGGTGCAAATGTAGGACATTTTTTTTACAATCCAAATTTTTGATAAAAAAATATTAAAAAAACATTTTCAGCTTTCTTTCTCCAAAAAAATAGTTTCTTTGTAAAAGAAATTAATCCGAAAAAATAGACAAGTATATATGGTAACATTTAACTTTAAAAAATGGAACACGATCTTAGGATGGTCAACATTTGCAATTGCCTTAATTACTTATTCGCTAACCGTTGAACCCTCCTTAAGTTTCTGGGATTGCGGTGAATACATTGCTACTTCTGCAAAACTGGAAGTAGGTCACCCGCCGGGAGCTCCGTTATTTCAAATGATCGGTGCTTTCTTTGCGATGTTCGCAACAAGCCCTCAAAAGGTCGCTTTAATGGTGAACATGATGTCTGTTTTTTCGAGTGCTTTCACTATTTTATTCATGTTTTGGTCAATGACCATCCTTTTAAAGAAAATTGTTTCCGGCTTTACCGAGTTTGACAAAAACAATGCAATCGTTGTTTTAGGAAGTGCTTTTGTTGGTTCTCTTGCCTTTACCTTTTCAGACAGTTTCTGGTTTAGTGCTGCCGAAGCAGAGGTTTACGCCATGGCATCACTGTTCATTGCAGTATTGTTCTGGCTTGGCCTGCGATGGGAAGAAGACATGCACAGCCCGAGAGGAAACAGATGGCTTTTATTGATTTCGCTAATGATCGGACTTTCTTTTGGTGTCCACTTCATGGCCTTACTAACCATCCCCTCTTTAGGATTACTGTATTATTTTAAAAATTACAAAACCGTTACCATAAAGAACTTCATCATTGCCAATGTGGTAATTGTGGTGATCTTATTCTTTGTCTTTAAGTTCCTGTTACCGTACACACTGGCTTTCTTCGGAAAAATGGAGATTTTCATGGTAAATTCTTTAGGATTGCCGTTTAACTCCGGAACCATTTTCGCAGTCATCTTAATCATTCTTTTCTTCTATTTCGGATTGCGTTATACAAAAAAGAAGGAAAAACCGCTTTACAACACCTTATTACTTTGTGTATTATTCGTTTTAATCGGATTCTCTACCTGGTTAATGCTGCCGATTCGTGCCAATGCCAATGTGGTTATTAACGAAAACAGACCTTCGGATGCTGCAGAGGTTTTAGCCTACTACAACCGTGAGCAGTACGGAGAACAAAAAACATTCTACGGTCCGTTGTTTACTGAAGCCTATGTTGGACTGGACGAAGACAAACCGTATGAAGACGAAAAACCAAACTACGAAAGAGATTATAAAACCGGCACCTACAAAATTGTAAACAACTATGTTAATGCCCGACAAAATACCAGCGACACCCAGAAAGGCTTCCTGCCAAGAATGTGGAGTCCGGACAATGCGGTGAACTACATGACTTTTACACAGCCTGTAAAATTCACCATCAACCCGGAATATTCCCATGAAGACGAACTGGTACAGGTGGTAGCCGAATTCCGTAACGCTTACAGTTCCGGGAAATTAGGAATTGAAGAATATGATAAATTCTTAAAATCTTACGGCGAATACCTTATCATCGAAAAACCGTCCTTTGTTGACAACATGAAATTCATGTTCGAATACCAGTTTGGTTATATGTACTGGCGTTACTTAATGTGGAACTTTACCGGTCGTCAAAACGACATCCAGGGTAAATATGACACCCAAAACGGAAACTGGCTGAGCGGTATCAAGTTTATAGACGAAATCCGTTTAGGCTCTCAGGACAATCTTCCTGCTGATGTATTAAACAACAAGGCAAGAAATACCTATTATTTCCTTCCTTTTATCTTAGCCGTTATCGGTATGATTTTCCATGCCAAAAAAGATCTTAAAAGCTTCTATGTATTACTGGTTTTATTCTTATTCACCAGTTTGGCATTAAAAGTATTCCTGAACGAAAGACCGTTTGAACCGCGTGAAAGAGATTATGCGCTCGTAGGCTCTTTCTACATCTTTGCCATGTGGTTAGGATTCGGGGTTTATGCGATATACGACGGAATCAAAAATTATTTACAGCCAAAAATTGCAGGACCGGTTGTGATAACTGCCTGTTTACTGGCGGCTCCGGTTTTAATGGCCAAAGAAAACTGGGACGATCACGACCGTTCGAACCGTTATACGGCTGTAGCAATGGCTAAAGCCTACCTGGATTCCTGCGAACCGAATGCGATTTTATTCACCATTGGTGACAACGATACCTTCCCGCTTTGGTATGCTCAGGAAATCGAAGGCTACCGAACAGATGTGAGGATCGTAAACACCCAGCTTTTCACACAAGACTGGTACATCGACCAGATGAAATCGAAAGCGTATAATTCCGATCCGCTGCCTATTTCGTTCACACACGACCAATATGTAAAAGGAAAACGCGATTATATGTTCTTCCAGGAATTAACAAAAGAACGCATCGACATCAAACAGTTCATTGACTTTATTAAGAGTGACGATGAGCGAACGCTGTTTACAATTCCAAGAAGCGGACAAAAGATCCACTTCTACCCTACCAATAAGATCAGCATTCCGGTTAACAAGGAAACCGTTATTAAAAACAAAGTGGTAGCGCCACAGTTAAACGATTCTATTGTTTCGGCAATTGATGTGGATATTGAAGGCAGTGCTTTATACATTAACCGTTTAATGATGCTGGATCTGGTTTACAACAACAACTGGAAACGCCCTATCTATTTTACAGGCGGTAGTTTTGGTGACGACGATTATATCTGGATGAAAGATTACCTGCAGCTGGATGGAATGGTGTACAAACTGGTTCCGGTAAAAACACCGATACCGAAAAACGGAAGTCCGCTGGATATGGGTAATATCGATACGGAAAAAATGTACAAAATTGTAATGTCATGGGATTGGGGCAACAGTGGTGATCCTAAAATCTACCACGATCCTGAAACCCGTAAAAACAGTATTTCCTACCGCACGAATTTAGCCCGTTTAACAGAGAAATTAATCGCAGAAGGCAAAAAGGATAAAGCGAAAAATATTATCGATTTAGCAATGGCTAAAATGCCGATTGACGAATTCGGATTCTATACGTTCGTAGAACCTTTCGCTTCCGGGTATTATGAAATCGGAGAAGTGAATAAAGCCCGTGCGATCTTAACCAAGTTAGCCGGAAAATACCAGGAAAACATCCGCTACTATAAAGGATTAAAGAGTGCCGAACAAAACGATATGTATGTGGATATCGTTACCGACATCGAAAGATACCGTGCGCTTCTTGACATCATGAAACAATATGACAAACCGTTTTACGAAACCAACAAAGTCAAATTCAACAGTTATAACAAAATGTTTGAACGTTTCGCAAGAGACATGGAATAACAACCCGATACAATATGCCAATGAGATTCATTGGCATATTGCTTTTATACCGTCATTACAATGAGTTTCTGGATAAAAACGAACCGCTTTATAAAAGCCATTTTCTTTAATCAGGTTTGGGATGTCCCGAATACGGAGAACAGGATATACCTTACTTTCGACGACGGACCTACTCCCGAAATAACGGAATGGGTTTTGGCCGTTTTACAGGAACACCACATCAAGGCCACCTTTTTTTGCATTGGCAACAACATCGATAAACATCCTGATATTTTCAGGAAGCTCATCGCTCACGGGCACACGATTGGCAACCATACATACAACCACCTGAAAGGATGGCAAACAAAACAATCGGAATATATTGAAAACACGGAAGCCTGCCGTAAAGCCATACTAAAGCATTCCGGCACCAAAACAGCCTCCTGCCTGTTCAGACCGCCTTATGGCAAAATAAAGCCGTTACAATCGCGCCAATTGCGAAAATCAGGCTACAAAATAATCATGTGGGATGTGATCAGCATGGACTTTGACAAGACCATTACACCGGAACAATGTCTCGAAAATGTAGTTAAAAACACGACACCGGGAAGTATAGTCGTATTTCACGATAGCGTAAAGGCTTTTAAAAACCTCGAACATACGCTGCCAAAAGCCATACAGCTTTTAAAAGAAAAAGGATTTGAATTTGGTGTATTAAATTAGTATTGCTCCTGAACCAGCGCAATGATCGTATTGGCATCCAGCTCTCCGGATTGTCTCCATACCATCTGTCCGTCTTTATAAATCATTAAAGTCGGTAGTCCTTTAATACGTAGCGCTTCTGCCAGTTCCTGGTTTTTATCGATATCAATTTTAATCACTTTGGCTTTATCACCCAAAGCGGCCGCAACATCTCTGATAACCGGATGCATCGAAACAGAAGGTTCGTTCCAGTCCGTATAAAAATCAATCAGCACTGGTACTTGTGCATTGATAAGTTCTCCAAATTTTGACATAGCTTACAAGTTTAATATACTTTAAAGATACTTTTACAATCTATTATCTATACAAATGTAGCATTTTTAACGAATTACGCTACTTTTTCGCCTTTTTTTAGTTCGATAACCGTTATTTCCGGCCAGATGCCAACCCGTCCCGGATAGGCGTGGAATCCGAATCCGCGGTTCACATAAACATATTTACCAACCTCTTCATACAATCCGGCCCATTGTTTGTAAACGTATTCAATTGGACTCCATTTAATTATACCCGGAATTTCAATTCCGAACTGCAAACCGTGCGTGTGTCCGCTCAGCGTTAAATGGAAATGTTTGTCATGTTGTTTCACCTCGGCATCCCAATGCGACGGATCATGGCTCATCAGAATTTTAAAGTCCTCTTTTACCAATCCTTCCGAAGCTTTGTTTAAATCGCCCGCCTGTTTGAACTTTACACCCCAGTTTTCAACACCAACAAGCGCTATTTCATCGGAACCTTTTTTGATTTTTACATTTTCATTAAGCAACAGCCTGAAATCAATTTGACGGTGTAAATCCTTAATCGCCTTGAAATTTTCATCTTTGGCTTTTTGCGAAGGCCAGTCAACATATTCCCCGTAATCATGGTTCCCCAAAACGGAATATTTCCCTAATGCCGGTGTTTTAATTTTCCGGAAAGTCTCAATCCACGGGTGCATCTCTTCGGCATGTGTATTCACAATATCCCCGGTAAACAGGACAATATCCGATTGCTGCTCGTTTATCAGATCGATCGCATAACTGATTTTTTCAGGATTATCAAAACTGCCGCTGTGCACATCCGAAATTTGCGTGATCGTAGTCCCGTCAAAACTATCCGGAAGATCCGGGAAAAATATCGTCTGGCGGATCACCTTGAAATTGTATTTCCCTTTCGTCATACCATACAGCAAAGAGCTGAAAGGAATCAGCGCTACCATAATGGCAACCTGGCTTACAAACTTTCTTCTTTCCGGAATGGCTTCTTTTATATTGTCAACCTGAGTGAAGTAGTTGATCACTGTGGCGAACATACGGAAAATATCTTCTCCTAATAATATGATCGCGATCAGCAGTTTGGGTAAAAGCGTTATCAAAAGCAGTCCCATCGTAAAGAGCGTCTGTTTGTTCTGCCCTGTTCTTTTATCAAACTGGCTGAAGGAGTAAATCAGATACACAAAAATCAGCAGGCTTATCACCTGATAAGCAATCAGTATCCATCGCTCTTTTGTAATTGTTTTAAATGCCTGGAAAGCATACAGCTCAACCAGTAGTAAAATTATCCCTATAAAAACTAAACGCATCATCATAAATTAATAAACAAAGTAACAAAGAATGCCCTTACTCTTGGTTTTATATTAGCAATATTTTAACTATACCCTGTCATTACTCCGGACTTATCAAAATACCCGCAAAGAGACTATCAATATACATTTTGTTTTAACAAAAATCAAACTGATTAATCAGCATAAGCCAAAATGATTATTTTTGCCGCAAACCTTACAAAATGAGAAAAATCCTATTTTTACTTTTTGCTTTTAGCCTGACTTCGGCCTATTCGCAAGAAGTATTGACCGCACAGTCCAGAGGACGTGTTTTCAATGCCGGCAACCAGCGCCTGACCACAAGTGAAGTCCGCAGCCTGATGCAGACCAATGCAGAAGCATTAAAACTGTATAATGCCGGAAGAAATAAAAAAACATTCGGAAACATCCTGATTGCTGCCGGATCCGGAATGATTGCCGGAAACCTTTTGTACAACCTTACCACCGACAGCGATTCAAAAGTGACCCAGCATAATTTTGGTGCCGGGCAAGTCACTACCGTTGAAAAAGAAAAACAAAAGTTCACAGTAGCCGCCATTGGTCTGGCTGCCATAATTGTGGCCATCCCGATAAAAATAGGCTATACCAAAAAAGTAAAAAAAGCCGTGGATATGATGAATACAGACCTAAAAAATCCAAACCAGGGTTTTATCGAATCTTCTGCTATTATTGCCAATGGTAACGGATTGGGCATTCAGCTTTCCTTCTAAGCACACACTTTTCAATACAAACGATACAACCAGAGTAAAATGCTCTGGTTTTTTTATACAATCCGTTTCCGGCCAATCCAACCAAACCAAAATATTAACCTATAATTTTATTCAGAATACAATCTAACCGTTAAATAATTCCGCATCCCAAAAATATATTTCCAATATTATCACAAAAAGCTAAAAAATGGCTTCTGTTATTTTTATTTAATCTAAATAAATAAATTTGCAAAGACTTAATTAAATGATTTATGAAGAAAATATACTTACTCTTTACTGTCGTTTTCCTTTCCCAGCTGGATTGTAAAGCACAGTTATTAACGCAAAACAGTGCTGTGTTTACCGGAGTATTTTATGGCGACTGCGTGGCAGCCGACTTTAACGGTGATGGTAAAAAAGAAATGCTGGTAACGGGTGCCTTACCCGGCTATGACAGTTTTACAGCCCTATACGAATTGGGTCCTGACGGATTTGTAATGAATACGGCAAACAATTTTACGCCGATAATGTATTCTGCAGTGGCTGTTGGCGATATCAACAACGACGGACACCTTGACTTTGCCATTACCGGTACCGAGTCTATTAACGAAACCCAGGTTTTTGAAATTTACTATGGCAACGGTAACAACACATTCAGCAAAGTAGCAATACCTTCCATAGTTCCTACCAATTACGGTTCTATCGGATTAGCCGACCTGAATCAGGATGGTCACATGGACATCCTGGTGAACGGTATCAACGATACAGACAGTGTTACCAAAGTGTACTTCCAGACCGGAAATACCGGTGTTTTCGAACCGTCAAACATCAATTTATTAGGAACAAACTTTAGCGCGACCAAAATATTCGATGCTAATTCAGACGGATTACCGGACATATTGGTAACCGGATACAGCACAGCCTATGTACCGGAAACAAAACTATACATCAATCAGGGAAATGGTCAGTTTACCAGCCATAACAGCAGTTTAAACTCGGTTTATTTCTCTTCAATTGATACCGCAGACATTAACGGCGACGGTCATTTAGATATCTTATTATCCGGAATGAGCGACACGTTCGAACCGATACTGCATGCATATTTAAACGACGGAGCCGCACATTTTGCACCAATTGGCTCCTCTTTCTTAGGAACTTATTACGGCAGCTCCCGCTTTATTGACTACAACAACGACGGTCTTCTGGACATCTTTACCATGGGTTCCAATGCTGACGGAGACAACAAACTGGCTTTATACAAAAACAACGGCGACGGAACATTCAGCCAGGACGTTACAAACGCTGCTCCGCTGAATCCTTTAACCATGTCCCGCGCTTTATGCTTTGACTATGACAATGACGGCGATACCGATTTGTTTATCATGGGGTATGAAGACAATGATCTGGCAAAATCGATCCTGTACACCAACAATTCCGTTCAGGACTGTACTCCGGTATTCCAATACAATGCCGACAGTAATATGATTACCAATGTTACATTCGGTACGATTAACAATACTTCTCCTTTCCAATCGGGAACAACACCGGTATATGAAGATTTTACCAACATCAGCACACCGGTTATCAAAGGACAAACCTATCCTATCGCAGTAAAAGGACCATCCAGTTCTTTCCCGAGCGATGTAATGGTATATATCGATTTCAACAAGAACGGCAACTTTAATGATGCCGGCGAAGGTTTCTATATTGGCCAGCTTGCTCCGGCAAATCCGGCAAATGCCAATACCCTAACGGCCAATATTGCTATTCCGGCGAATGCCGCAACCGGAACTACGAAAATGAGAATCATCAAGAATACGAATGTAGCGGCTTTGAGCAATCCAGCTGCGCCAAACACCATTAACGATCCTTGTGACACCACATTAAGAGCCGGGCAAACAGAAGATTACAGTATTGCCATTGAAAGCGCTGTGGTTTGCCAGGAACCGGCAGAACCGGTAGGATCATTAGGCTGCATAACGTTTACTTACCAGGGCAATACGGTTACCTATACTACCGTTAGAGGTGCCGACAGAAACATCTGGCTACAGCAAAACTTAGGAACGCCTGCTGTAGCAACTTCTTCGACCGATGAAAACTCTTTTGGAGATTTATTCCAATGGGGACGTTGGGACGACGGACACCAATTGAGAACTTCTTCAACGGTTTTATCGCCGGCAGCAAACAATCCTTCAGGAATCGGAACCGGAAACCCGAACTTCTTTACATCCGGACCGGCATGGTGGAACGGCAACATTTTGACGGACGAATGGACTGCCGCAACACCGGCAGCAACAACCAGCACAAAAGGTTGTGACCCTTGTAAAGCATTAGGTAACGGATGGCGATTGCCAACACAAACAGAATGGGAAGAAATTGCCGTGAAAGAAGTGATTACATCACCCGGAAAAGCGTATGACAGTAATTTAAAACTAACCGTAGGCGGAAACAGAGATACCAGCGGAAATGCTAACTATAAAGGACAAAGAGGTTATTACTGGAGCAGTACCACAAGCAGTATCGGAGCGAAATACTTCTATTTCAGCAGTGCGATCATCAACCCGTCTGCCGGAGGACCACGTGGTCAGGGATCGGCAGTGAGATGTTTCAAACAAGGTACTAATTTAGGCCTGCACGAAACCGCTAAAGCCCGTTTCACGGTTTATCCGAATCCGACAAATACAATCGTAAATATCGATACGGAACAAACGGATATCACTGTAAAAATATTCAACCAGCTTGGACAGCAGATCATCGTTGCAAAATCGAAATCAATCGACCTTTCCAGACTGGCAGCAGGAATATACATCCTGAAAATAGATGGTAAAAACGGTGAAACCTACTCCCAGAAAGTAGTAAAACAATAAGGTGAAAGAAAACACCTCAAATAAAAGAGGCTGATTGTACAATCAGCCTCTTGATATTTTATAGCGAGAAAAACAATTATTTTTTCTCTGATTTCATTTTTGAATTCTCTGCTTTAGCATCCGTTTTTTTAGCCTCTTCTTTTTTAGCTTCAGCTTTCATTTCGGTTTTAGCGTGTTTGTGTGTTTTAACTGTTTTTGCTGGTTCAGTTTGAGCGAAAGTCATTGCTGCAGATCCTAGTAATACAGCAACTAGCATTAATTTTTTCATGATATAAAAGTTTTAATGATTAATTTATGAGTCAAAGTTATATCGCGAAAATGAAGCTAAAATGAAGATTTATCCTTCCCGGAAAAATTAACTTTTATTTAGCTTTTTGCCGGTAAATGGAAAAGCAGTGAAAAAACACTGCCGCTATCCGGCTCTGAGGTTACCGCAATCTCAATATGATGAAAATGCGCTATCGTATGCGCAATAGCCAGCCCAAGTCCTTGTCCTTCCACTTTTAAATTCATCCGGGCAAAACGATTAAAAAGCTTCGAAACCTGTTCCGGATCAATTCCGCAGCCGGTATCGGAAACCGAAAACCGGTATATCCCGGATTCAAAAGCATCCGAAAGAATTATCTTTCCGCCTTCTTTATTATACTTTATAGCATTCACCAGTATATTGAACAGTAAGATATGAATAAGTGTTTTATTCCCCTGGAATGAATAGGACGTACTCATTGTATTTATAACGGTAATGTTCCGGTCCCTGATCCGGTCCTCCAGTTCCAAAAGCAATTCTTCCAGCAATGCCTGCAACGCGATCGTTTCATCGGCCTGAAACTGATTGTTCTCAATCCTCGAAATCAGCAACAGATTATTGATAATCTTTTTTAAGGTATCCAAAGTCCGAAGCGAACTGACTATTTTGTCGAGTCCTTCATCGTTAATCGATTCGTTTACCAGCAGGTTTTCAAACCGGCTTCTCAGGATCGCGATCGGCGTTAGCAATTCGTGCGACACATTCGCAATAAACTGTTTCTCTTTATTAATAACATCCTGCATTCTGCCCATCATCTGATTCAAGGCCGTATCCAGTTCTTTAAAATCATCGGAATGGGACGGAATCATTTCATAATTAAACGCTTCCGGATTATCAATATACCTGATTTTCCTGTCGATAATACGGTAAAACGGCCGTAGCAGGTAATCAATAAAAAAAGCCTCAAACAAAAAGGTCAGCAAGACCAGACCTATCAGTACGGCTACTGTAAAAGAACGGATCACAAAATACAGATCCTTTACCTGAGCCAGGTTATTCCCTATTTCCAGCAGATATGATTTGCCTTCATATTTAAAAAAATACTGCAGTATGCGGTATTCGTTCTTTTCCTTTTCAATAATTCTGGGCGCCGTTATAAAAACCGTTTTCGGTTCCACCTTTACACTGTCGGGAATACGGGAAAGCTGCAAAAACTCGCTGTGCAGGTTGGAAAAACTCGCATAGGTATCGTCCATTGTATTGTTCGACAAAAAATCATTGATCTCCTCATTATTAAGGTTCTTGATAAACTTCTGCTTTTTCTCCGTTAAGCTGGTCGTAATATGCCGGAAAACCACTTTTTCAACCAGTATCGGCAAGGCAAACCACAACACTACAATAAGTGTAATTCTGGTGAGAATACTAAAGGTGGCGATCTGATGTTTAAACTTCATCGGCTGTTCATTCGTTAATGCGATATCCTACATTCCGGACCGTTTCAAACCAATCCAGCTTTTCGTGTTTTTCCAGTTTTTTTCTCAGGTTCCGGACATGCACGTCTATAAAATTAGAATCGGAATTGATTTCCAGTATATCGCCCCAGATATGCTCTGTGAGCTGCAAACGGGTAACCACCCTGTTTTTGTTGAGCACCAGGTACTGAAAAACATCAAATTCCTTTTTTGTTAAGCTAATCGTCTGTTCCCCGTGCCGGACTTTATAATCCTGCAACTGAATCCGGAAACCGTGAATCGGCAGTTCATTCATTGTAAAACCGTGTATCCGGCGGATCACGGCAAACAAACGGGCGCTCAATTCCGTCAATGCAAACGGTTTGGTCAGGTAATCGTCTGCTCCCAGATGAAAACCATTGATCCGGTCATCCAGTTCTCCTCTGGCAGTGATTACAATAATGCCCATCTTCGATTTATTCTTCCGGATGGTTTTTAGCAAATCCAGGCCGTCGCCGTCCGGCAGTCCTAAATCCAGCAACATCACATCATATTCGTTTCTGTCAATTTCATCGAGTGCCGCTTTGCAGTTCTTTTTTACCGTACAGATATAGCCGCTATCGGTCAGGAAACGCATAAGCTCCCCGGCTAATTCCTGATGGTCTTCCACAACAATAATATTCATACGGATAATAGCATTAAAATCTATTAAAATTACAGAATAATCCCCATAATAAATGCGGTTACCAATAAAATTTCCGGGGTATTGAATCCTATAAATATTGGATTCCTTATTTTTACATTCAAATATCATTATCATGTCACAACAAAAACGCCTTTTTCTTCTTGATGCTTATGCATTAATCTTTCGCGGCTATTATGCTTTTATCAAAAATCCCCGCATAAACTCCAAAGGATTAGACACTTCGGCTGTTATGGGATTCATGAATTCCCTGATGGATGTTATTAAAAGAGAAAAACCGGGTTATCTGGCTGTTGCTTTTGACAAAGGCGGAAGTGATTTCAGAAACCAGATGTTTCCGGAATATAAAGCCAATCGTGATGAAACTCCCGAAGCGATAAAAATTGCCGTTCCCTACATACAGGAAATATTAAGAGCCATGCATATTCCCATTATGGAATTACCGGGCTATGAAGCCGATGATCTGATCGGAACACTGGCAAAACAAGCCGAAAAAGAAGGCTATACGGTTTATATGGTTACGCCCGATAAAGATTTTGCACAGCTGGTTTCCGAAAATATTTTTATGTACCGTCCGGCACGAATGGGGAATGATATCGAGATCTGGGGCGTTCCTCAGGTACTTGAAAAATTTGAAATTGAAAGACCGGAACAGGTAATCGACTTCCTGGGCATGATGGGTGATGCTGTCGACAATATTCCGGGACTACCGGGAGTGGGCGAAAAAACAGCCAAAAAATTACTGAAAGAATACGGTTCTATGGAAAACCTCTTGGCCAATACCCATGAGCTGAAAGGAAAAATGAAAGAGAATATCGAAGCCAATGCCGAAAAAGGGATTATGTCCAAAACACTGGCTACGATCCTTTTGGACTGCCCGGTAACTTTTGATGAAAAAGACTTTGAACTGTCCCGTCCGGATGTTGAAAAAACGGAAGCCATATTCCAGGAACTGGAATTCCGGAGAATGAAAGAACAGTTCGACAAACTGTTTGCCGATGGATCGGAATTTGACGAAATCAATACCAATAATTTAGAACCTTCGGCATCGACAGTTTCCAAAACCACTCGGAAATCGGCTAAAAACGAAAACCAGTTCTCATTATTTGGTGAAGCGGCTCCGGCCGAAACAGCCGCTGCGGCACACAACAGTTACTACAATACATTAGAAAACACCAGTCATAATTACCAGATTGTACAAGGCGACCTGGGCATTAAACTAATGCTGCAAAACCTGCTACAGCAATCGGAAGTATGCTTTGATACCGAAACAACAGGCCTCGATGCCTTACATGCCGAACTGGTTGGAATTGCCTTTTCTTTCGAAAAAGGAAAAGGATTTTATGTACCGTTTCCGGAAAACCAGGACGAAGCAAAAGCACTGCTTGAAAAACTGCTGCCGTTCTTTGAAAACGAAAACATTACCAA
The DNA here is from genome assembly GCF_002379575.1 of Flavobacterium sp. UBA4197. Taxonomy (NCBI): domain Bacteria; kingdom Pseudomonadati; phylum Bacteroidota; class Flavobacteriia; order Flavobacteriales; family Flavobacteriaceae; genus Flavobacterium; species Flavobacterium sp. UBA4197. Next base: position 102,484 of record NZ_DFUB01000013.1, on the reverse strand, counting down.
AATAGGGCAAAACCTCAAATACGACTTAAAAGTATTGTCCAATTATGATGTGGTTGTAAAAGGAAAACTTTTTGACACCATGATTGCCCATTACCTGATCAATCCGGATATGCGCCACAACATGGACGTACTGGCGGAAACTTATTTAAAATATTCGCCGAAATCCATTGAAACCCTGATTGGTAAAAAAGGGAAAAATCAAAAATCCATGCGCGATGTGGAACTGGAAGATGTTAAGGAATATGCTGTGGAAGATGCCGATATTACGTTGCAGCTAAAAGAACTATTCTCGGAGCAGCTGGATAAAACTGGTACTAAAAAACTGTTTGACGACATTGAAATCCCATTGGTTACCGTTCTGGCAGCCATGGAACGCGAAGGAATCCGTCTGGATGTTGATTTTCTGAAATCGCTATCAAAAGAACTCGATAACGATATTAAAGTTTTTGAACAGCACATCTATGAAACTGCCGGGGAGAAATTCAACCTGGCTTCTCCGAAACAATTAGGAGATATCCTTTTCGATAAATTAAAGATTGGCGGAGCCAAACAAAAGAAAACCAAAACCGGACAATATGCAACCGGTGAGGAAGTACTGAGCTACCTTGCCAACGAACATGAAATTGTCAAAAACATTCTGGACTGGCGCCAATTGGTTAAACTTCAGAACACCTATATTGATGCGTTACCGAACCAGGTAGACAAAGTAACCCAGCGGGTACATACCGATTATATGCAAACGGTTGCCGCAACCGGCCGATTGAGTTCGAACAATCCGAACCTGCAAAACATTCCGATCCGTACCGAAAGAGGCCGTCAGATCCGGAAAGCTTTTGTAGCAAGAGATGAAAACTACACACTGGTTTCTGCCGATTACTCTCAGATAGAACTGCGCATTATCGCGGCCTTAAGCGGAGAACAAAACATGATCAATTCGTTCCGGAACGGAGAAGACATTCACGCCTCCACAGCTGCAAAAGTATTCAACGTGCCTCTGGAAGAAGTAACCCGCGAACAGCGTAGCCATGCCAAAACCGTTAACTTCGGGATCATATATGGTGTGTCTGCTTTTGGTTTGAGCAATCAGACCTCTCTGAGCCGTTCCGAAAGTAAGGAACTTATTGACACCTATTACCAGACCTATCCAAGACTGAAAGCCTATATCCAGGAACAAATGGAATTTGCCAGAAATCACGGTTATGTACAAACCGTTTTGGGCAGACGCCGTTATTTAAAAGACATCAATTCTGCGAATGCCGTTGTGAGAGGTGCCGCCGAACGAAATGCCGTTAACGCCCCTATTCAGGGTAGTGCTGCCGATATTATCAAGATAGCGATGATCAATATTCACAAACGCCTGATTGCCGAAAACTGGAAAAGTAAAATGCTGCTGCAGGTACACGATGAGCTTGTTTTTGACGTGCACAACAGTGAACTGGAGAAAATTCAGCCAATGATCAAACACGAAATGGAGAACGCTTTTATACTGGAAGTTCCTTTGGAAGTAGAATTAGGTCACGGAAAAGACTGGCTACAAGCCCATTAGAACAATCTCCTTCCGTTTCCCAATTATTTCATACCATATCATCAAAAAATTAATATTTAATAAAAGATTTTGCTAATTTTAATACGGTTCAACAAACATATTATTAATAGCAAAATCTTTTACTTTGAAGATATTAAAGCCTATTCTCTATTTTTCGATTTTTAATCACCCTCTGAAATTAGAGGAAATCTATTCTTTCTCCGATCATGAGAACAGAAATGATTTTGACTGCGAAATAGAACAGGCATTAGCAAGCGGAATCATCACCAAAACCGATTCCTACTACCATATCAACCTGACTTCCGAACACATTAAAAGACGCGAAACCGGGAACCGGAATGCCGTCAAAGCACTGGGAACCGCACAAAAAAAAGCCCATTTTATCAGTTCGTGGTTTCCTTTTGTAGAAGCCGTTGCCATTTCCGGATCGCTTTCAAAAGGATATTTTGACAGCAAAAGCGATATCGACTATTTTATAATCGTTAAACCGGAACACCTCTGGACCTGCCGGACATTCCTGGTAGCCTATAAAAAATTATTCCTGTTCAATTCCCGGAAATATTTCTGTATGAATTACTTCATTACAGCCGACAATCTTGAAATTGAAGAAAAAAACAGGTTTACAGCCACCGAAATTGCTACTTTAGTACCGCTACACGGAAAAGAAATGCTGACCGCTTTTTTTGAACAGAACCGCTGGGTAACCGACTATTTTCCAAACCATCAGAAAAAAGACGCAGAAATAAAACCCGTTGTTAAAAAACGAATTGTCCGCGCCGTTGAAAACCTGCTTTCCGGTTCCTTTGGAAAGAAAGTAGAGAAAATGACCTTTACCACTACTTTTTCATTTTGGAAAGTGAAATTCGAGAAAAAACTGGCTTCCGAATTTTCCATCGCTTTCAAATCATCAAAAAGAGTGTCCAAACACCATCCTTCCAATTTTCAGAAAAGAGTCATTGACGCTTTAAACCGGAAATACGAAGAATTATATACCGCACACAATATTCAATTAACCAAAGAACATGTCTAACATCCTTTTTTCGCATTCTTATTATTACAGGCTGGATCCGAAGCAATGGAAAAACAAAACGCCTTTTCCGCCTTTGGGAACGCTTTATGCAGCTTCGTTAATGCGACAGAACGGCTATAAGGTTGACTTGTTCGACACCAATTTATTAAACAGTCCGCTGTCTGTCATTCCCAAATTACAACAGTTTCAGCCCGATTACCTGGTTATTTATGACGACGGTTTCAATTACCTGACCAAAATGTGCCTCACTAAAATGAGAGAAGCCTGTTTTGAAATGATCGCCATCGGGAAACAACACCACGCCATTGTGATTGTCTGCAGTTCCGATTCGACGGATCATTATGAAAAATACCTGGAAAAAGGCGCCGATTATATTCTACAGGGTGAAGGCGAATACATCCTGCTGGAGCTTATAAAAGCTTTAGACAGCAAACAAACGGCTGCCAGCCTGAGCGGGATTATTTTTAAAGATCCCGACACGCAGCACACCCGTATAAACCCCAAAAGAACAGTTATTCAGCACCTGGACGAATTGCCGCAGCCGGCATGGGACCTGGTAAATATTCCTGACTATAAAGCCATCTGGCAAAAAAGCAAATATCCTTTCACCCTGAATATTGCCACCACCAGAGGCTGTCCGTATAAATGCAACTGGTGCGCCAAGCCAATTTACGGCAATCGCTACAATGCCCATTCGCCGGAATATATCGTGCGGCAGATCGCTTATTTAAAAGAACAGTTCGGGGTTTCCCGATTCTGGATGTGCGATGACATTTTCGGATTAAAGCCCAATTGGGTACAGGAATTCGGAAAAGAACTGGACAGGCAGAAAATCACCATCCGCTACTACATACAGAGCCGGGTGGATTTATTATTAAAAGAAGATACGATTTCTGTCCTGGCAAAATCCGGTCTGGAAGAAGTATGGGTAGGTGCCGAAAGCGCTTCCCAGAAAATCCTGGATGCGATGGACAAAGGCACTACGGTAGCCCAGATATATGAAGCGACCCGATTGCTCAAAAGCAAAAAAGTGAGCGTGGCGTTCTTTCTCCAGTTTGGCTACCTGACCGAAAACCAGGAGGACATTCAAAAAACCATTGCGATGGTTAAGGAACTGCTGCCGGACAATATTGGCATTTCGGTATCCTACCCGCTTCCGGGAACCAAATTTTACGACAAGGTCAAAGAAGACCTGAAACTCAAATCCAACTGGTCCGATTCTGATGATCTGGACATGATGTTTCACGGCACCTACTCCTCCGAATATTACCGGAAACTGCAACGTTTGGTGCATAAGGAATACCGCATCAGCCAGGGCATCAGTTTTCTGAAAAATATATTTAACGATTCCGTAAACCGGACACAGCTCAAATCCATATTAAAATTAGGGTATTATATTCCCAGTACCTATATTGATCGTTACCGGATAAAAGCATTGGCAAAATCATGAAGGCAACATTCGACATAGCCGCATCAACCTATGATGTAACGTTTACCAATACGGTCATTGGCAAATTACAGCGCAGTTATGTTTACGGTCACCTCAGCAATTGCTTAAACAACCAATCTGTCCGGTCTGTTCTGGAAATAAACTGCGGTACCGGTGAAGATGCGTTCTGGCTTGCCGGGCAAGGTTACCGGGTTACGGCTACCGATATTTCGGAGAAAATGATACAGGTTGCCCAACAAAAAAAGCAGGCTGAAAACATCACTTTCCGCCAGGCCGATATTAATGCGTTGCCGGCGGTTTTCCCTTCGGCACAATTTGATTGTATCTTTTCCGATTTTGGCGGTTTAAACTGTTTGTCGCCCGGAGAATTAAAGAATTTCTTTGCTAATGCAGCATCCTTATTGCCCCGAAACGGAAGCCTGTTTCTGGTGATCATGCCCAAAAACACCCTTTGGGAGCAAGGCTATTTTCTTTTAAAAGGACAATCCGGTAATGTTTTCCGCAGAAAGCAGGAAAAGGTTCTTGCCAATGTGGACGGAGAAAAGATTGCCACCTATTATTATAATCCAAACGATATTAAAAAACTGTCGGAAGAACATTTTACCATAACCACGGTAAAACCGGTTGGGTTGTTTGTTCCGCCTTCTTATCTGGAAACATTCATAAGCAGTAAGCCCAAAACAACCGCCTTACTGAACTATCTGGAAAACAAGGCAAAGAACCTCAGCTTTACCGCCCGTTATGCCGACCATTATTTTATAGCATTACAAAAGCGATGAGTATTCTGCTGACACATGGGTACTATCTTACCGATGACCCGAGAGAACAGAAAATAATGAAGCCCTATCCGCCGTTAGGGCTGCTCTATATTTCTGCCTATTTGTTAGAACGCGGCATCGACAACAAAGTGTACGACAGCACTTTCTATACCCAAACAGAACAGCTTCGCTTTATTGCCGGAATGCAGCCGAAGGTCATTGCGATCTATACCAATCTGATGACCAAAATTGAAGTCATTCAGTTGATCCGGATCTTGCTTATCGATTCCCGCTACGGATTTCCGAAAATCATACTGGGCGGTCCGGACATTACCTATAACTGTGAGAACTACCTGAATACCGGGGCTCATTTCCTGATCATTGGCGAAGGAGAAGAAACCGCATACCAGCTCTACAATGCGATCATGGACAACACCGGTTATTCCGGTATTGACGGCATTGCCTATCTGGAAAACAATGTCGTGGTTAAAACCAAAGCCCGGACAAAGTTCAAAGAGCTTAACGAATTGCCGATACCCAACCGCGAAGCCGTTCCTATTGAAAAATATTTAGAAACCTGGAAAACAAATCACGGCAAAAGCTCCATGACCATTTCCACCCAGAGAGGCTGCCCTTACACCTGCAAATGGTGCAGTACGGCCGTTTACGGGCAAAGCTACCGCAGAAGACCGGCACAGCAGGTTGCGGCAGAAATGCTGCTGTTAAAAGAAAAATACAATCCGGACAGCATCTGGTTTGTAGACGATGTATTTACCGTGAGCCACAAATGGCTGACGGAGTTTCACGATGAGGTCATTGCCCAAAAGGCGGTTATTCCTTTTGAATGCATCACCCGTGCCGAAAGGCTCAACGATGCGATATTGACCCTCTTGAAAGAAGCCGGCTGCTACCGGATCTGGATTGGCGCCGAAAGCGGTTCGCAGAAAATAATCGACCTGATGGACCGCCGTGTTGATGTTAACGTCGTAAAAGAAGCCATACAGAAAACAAATGCACTGGGTATCGAAACCGGAACGTTTATTATGGTGGGCTATCCGGGTGAAGACAAAACCGATATTTACAAAACCATTCAATATTTAAAAGAAGCCAACCCGACAGAATATACCATAACGGTGGCCTACCCGATTAAAGGAACATCCCTTTATGACGAGATCGAAAGCAACATTACCATCAAACCGGACTGGGAAACCTCAACCGACCGGCAAATTGATTTTAAAAGAACCTATTCCCGGAAATTCTATGATTATGCCGTGAGCAAAGTGGTTAACGAAGTCGAATTTTACCGCGAGCTCATTAAAAAGGAAAACAGGAATCCCGTTAAGATTTTAAAGCTGAAGGTAAAATCCCTTTTGGCCGGAGGACTAATGATGATTAGCAAATAGTATAAACAGACACTGATGATAACGGAAAAAGCCGAAGCAAAATACCTGATCTGTATTATAGCATTGTACTTTGCTGTAAGCCTTATTGGTATTCTCCATCATGAGCTCTGGCTGGACGAAGCACATCACTGGCTGTTGGCACGGGATAGCAGCAGTTTTTCGGAATTGTTGCAAAACAGGAAAAACGAAGGGCATCCCGTTGCCTGGAACATACTCCTTTTTATGATTAGCCGTTTTACCGCAAATCCGTTCTGGATGCAGTTTTTTCATATTGTTGTATCCACTATTGCCGTTAGCGTTTTTGTAAAGAAAGCCCCTTTTTCATTGGTCTTTAAAACCCTTTTTATTTTCGGGTATTTCTTCCTGTTCGAATACAACATTATCAGCCGGAATTATAACATCGGGATATTATTCCTGTTTTTAGCCTGCAACATTTACAGGCAGCGAAACGAAAAGTTCACGCTGTACTGCCTGTACCTCATTATCGCGGCAAATATTCATCTTCTGTTTGCAACAATCAGCTGTGCGCTGCTGCTGACCTTTATCTATGAAAACAGAAAAATAAAAACGACGCATTATTGGGGATATACGATATTCTTTTTAGGATTGCTGCTGCTATTCATACAGGTAGTCCCTTCCGATCTGCATGCTTTTGAGCGGAGAGTAGCCGACATTCCTTTCTATGAAAAATTCATCAAAGGTTTTATCTCGCTGTTTAAAGGCATCGTCACCATCCCTGACTTTAGCACCATTCATTTCTGGAATTCCAACTGGATTGTAAACACAAGCAAAACGCTGGCTTTATTAGTAGGCGCTTTACTCTATTTCCTGCCGCTATTGTTTTTCTACAAAAGAAAAAATACGCTGTTCTTTACCTATACCGCCTTAATTGGCGTGCAGTTCTTTTTCTTCGTTACCCAGACAGGTGCCACGCGGTTTGACGGAATCACCTACCTCATTATTATCATTGCCTTATGGATCGACCGCTATTATCAACAGGCCGGAACTTCCGGAAACATTACGGTACAGCTGTTAAAAAAAATAACTGTTTACACAATATTGATCATTCAGTTTTGCAGCGGTATCCTGGCCTGTACCATCGATTATAAAGAACCTTTTTCCTCCGGTAAAGCCGTAGCCGGTTTTTTAAACCGGAACAAACTGTCCCATCTGGAAGTGGCAACCCTGTTTTGTGAAGGAACCATCATCGCGCCTTACCTGAATCAGAAACCTTATTTTGTTTGCCAGAAAAGCCGTCAGAGTTTTTGCGACTGGAGTTTCCGGTGTGACACGCAGCTTTCCGGCGAACAAATCCTTACGATACTCTCGGCCGATACAAACATCAGCACGCCTTTTATCTTTATCAGCAAAAAAAACATCCTTGAAAATCCGGCCGGCATCAGCGACCGGCATCATTTAAAAGTGGAGCAATTAACAAAACTACAGGAAGCTATTGTCCGGAATACTGATTATTACCTTTATAAGATTAGCAATACCCGCCATAACCCGCAACAACAATGAAAAAAATAATACTCCTTTTTAGCTTTATATTCCTCTCCTGTGTTAGTGAGACCTATTCGGATCTATTGGAAACCAACGACCCGTCACTATTCCTGAAATGGAATAAGGCTTATGAAAATGACGACATCCACACTTCCGTTATCGGTCTGAAATGGGCATTATCCTATATAGGCGCCAAACTGCCTGCCAATGCTAACGGTATAACCGCCAGCGGCAATCGCATTGCGATAGATCTAAACAAACTGGGGTTTTCCGAAAATGCAAAAAACAAACTCTATCAGCTGCATGAAACTTTAAAAAACACTTCCGAATACCAGCTTACCGGCACAATCGATTTAGGACGGTATGTATCGCTGCTTTTAGGGGCATCCGAGCATTACTATAAAATTGCCGGAGTACCGGAAAATCTGAATACCCTTCTTAACAAGTACACCCTAAAACCCGAAAAAGGATATGTAAACGATTCAGGCGTTTCACTGGAGCACCGGATAATCCGGTTTTCAGAACAAAACGGCTTAAACCAGTTGTTTGTTTCTTCCGAAATTAATCCGGCAGACGGAACGGTACTGGAATATGAAACAATAGAACTGCTGGAAAACGGGCAATTGCGCTTTGGCATTTTCGACACAAACGGACAGCGAAAAAACAATGCCGATCCGGTACACTCAAATGCCGGCAAACCGGCCAAATGCATGTGGTGTCATGAATCCTCCATACAGCCGCTTTTCAGTATTCAGAACAATTACAACGGCTATCTGTCCTACAATGATTTCCAGAATACCCTTCTCAATTACAGGGTTTCCCATAACGCGATAAAGAACAGTCTGTCCGGTGAGATTGATTTTTCCCAGACCCAGCAGCACACCTTAACAGAATTGTTATATATTTCCTTTATGGAACCTTCTGCCGAAAGACTAAGCCTCGAATGGAATCTCCCGCTGGCTGAGGTGCAAAGCAGGTTATCGGGACTCACAACACATGTGTATCCGGAATTTCCTTTTCTGGGCAATCTGTACAACCGGAAAGACGTTGAAGCGCTGGCTCCTTTTCAGGGACTGGCGGTTTCCGATCATGTAAGGGAGCAGTCTCCGAATGAAGTCAATTATATCAACTGATTATGGTAAACAATAAAAAAATAATAGTTGTCCTTCCGGCTTACAATGCCGCAAAAACCATTGAACGCACCTACAGCGAAATCCCTTTTGATATCGTAGACGACATCATTTTAACAGACGATTTCAGTAAGGACGACACTATTGCTGTTGCCAAAAAGTTAGGAATACAGCACATTATTGCCCATGACCGCAACAAAGGATATGGTGCCAATCAGAAATCCTGCTATAAAAAAGCATTAGCCTTGCAGGCTGATATTATCATCATGCTGCATCCCGATTACCAGTACACGCCAAAACTGATCCCTTCGATGGTAAACATGGTCGTTACCGATTTGTATGATGTGGTACTGGGATCCCGTATTTTAGGCAAAGGCGCCTTAAAAAACGGCATGCCGTTTTATAAATACATAGCCAACCGGCTGCTCACCTTTTTTCAGAATCTGCTTATGAACCAGAAATTATCGGAATACCATACCGGATACCGCTGTTATAAAGCGTCGGTTTTACAGCAGATTGATTTTGAAAAGAACTCAGACGATTTTGTATTTGACAATGAAATACTGGCGCAGTGCTGTTTTACCAATGCCCGGATTGGTGAAATTTCCTGCCCTACACATTATTTTGAAGATGCATCGTCCATTAATTTTAAGCGAAGCGTTATTTATGGTCTTGGTGTGCTGAGGGTTTCTTTTAGCTATGCCCTGCAAAAAACCGGTTTGTTTTCATTTTCAATTTTTAACCGGTCATGAAAGCACTAACAGGAAAATACTACGGCCTGCTGCCACTGCTATTGCTGTGCGGTTTTTATATTGTTAAAGCCACCGGTTTTTCGTTGCATGATTTCGGGAACTACTATTTCGGCGGCTATTTCTTTGCTCAGGGAACGTTCACTGCCGACATGTACTTTCCTTATATTTTTAACCGGGACATTGCCGCTTTAGGATATGAATCCCTTTTTTTAAGTTATGCGCCCAATACGCCATTCCTGACTATCCTCTTTTACCCGTTTCATTTTTTAGATCCTTTTACCGCCAAGCTCATATTCAACCTGCTCAGTACCTTTTTATTCCTGTACAGTACCAGCCGGCTTGTCGCTTTTTATAAGATCAAACCCGTTTATGCCGCTATCATACCGGTCCTGTTTTTCCTTCCGGTTAAAAACAACCTGTTATTCGGTCAGTTATATTTTTTATTATTCTTTCTGTTAGCCGAAGGATGGCTCGCTTATGAAAAAAAACAGCTGTTCCGGATGAGTTTGTTTTGGAGCATGGCCGTTTTGATTAAGGTCTTCCCGGTAATGCTAATTGCTTTCCTGCTGTTTAAAAAAGCTTATAAACCGGCTGCATACCTTATTTTTTGCTGTGCCCTCTTAACAATAGGTTCCGTACTGTTAAACGGTGTTGAGATCTGGTTTTTCTTTTTTGAAAAAGTACTTCCAAAAGCTTCGAACGGCGAAATAGCAACTGCTTTTGTAGACAATTACCAATCGGTTTATATGTTTCTGAAACGTATCTTTATTACCGACGCCATCGAAAATCCCTACCCGGCAGTCAATAACCCGTTTCTGTTTCACTTACTGTTAATGAGTTTTAAGCTTGGACTGGTATTCACGGGGTACTACATAACCCAAATAAAAAAGAATACGCTTTTTGTTTTTTCCTATTGGATCATCATCATGCTGCTGCTTTCTCCCTATGGCAGCACCTATACGTTTATACTGCTGCTTTTTCCGTTTTTTAGTATTGTGAATACCAACAGCAGTCCTATCGTAAAATGCGGCTTTATATTATTACTTTGCGGCAGCTGCAACTGGCCATTACAATTTTTTACAAACAGTGTCTTTCCGGTCAGCTACTGCCGTTTATTACTATTCCTGTTGTTTTTTATACTATACCTGCTTTCCGAAAAAAGTACCGTCAACTGGAAATGGAGTCCGCTCATTTTAGTACTGGCCGCCGGGATGAGCTATTACAGCATCCATACCATGCGCCCTGCAGACGCAATGGGGTTGCTACCTGCAAAAAGTCCGATTCTTATTTATAAATATACCATTGCCGATAACCGGCTGACTTATTATTACTGGAATGAAAATGGTGAAAACCGGATGTCCATACCGTTAGCTGCATCAAAAACGGCTGAGGCAACGATCCGGAACAACCAGATTTACCACAATGACAAACAGCTCACTTATGGCAACGACAATAAAACCAATGCCCTACTAATCAATAACAAAACCCTGATCTATTTATCCGATTACAACCGAGGAATTGGTTTTTATACCTTACGGGTACTAAAAACAGAGTAACCTCAAACAGCTTTTCACCCTAAAACAAAAACCGAATTGGCCACTAAAATAAACCCTAAGCTATTACATATATCCAGCAATACCATCCGGCAGCTGATCATCTCAGCTTTTGGCATGGCGGTTCCTTTCCTGGTTATTCATTTTTCGCAAAAAGAAATATGGGGTGCTTTTGTTTCCATACTGCTGTACACGCTGTTCACCGTCCAGATCATCAATTGGGGCAACAAAGAATATTTACTCCGGCTGTTCAGCCTGCTTCCGAATAAGATCAAAAAGAACTATTCCGGAATATTATACACCCGTCTGCCTTTTGTATTCCTGTTTTCGGCAGGCAGCATGTTTTTCTTTCCGCTGCCTTACACCTTCTATATTTTTATCTGGATACTCGGGCGTTACTTTAATCATTCCACAGAAGCACTGGTGGTGTATGAAAAGAAATTCAATGCTTCCATTAGTATTGAATGTATTGGCTTCCTGATTTTTCTTCTTCCTTTTTATGTATTGAAAAACGATTTCGGAATCTATTCGCTGCTGGTCAGCTATAGCTTTTATCAGTTTGTAAGAGGCCTGCTGTACTTTTTGTTATTCAAAAAATACCTTTCCGTGAAAAACATGAAAATGGATTTTTCCTATTTTAAAACAGCGCTGCCTTTTTTCCTGCTATCCGTTCTGGGTTTCTTTACTTCCAAAATAGATGTGTATTTAGTGGACTATTTCGAAAACAAAACCGTGATTGCCAATTACCAGATCATCAACAGTCTTCTGGTTTTTGCCATGTCGCTGGCCGCTTTTATCTATGCCCCTTTCACTAAAAACATTTACCGCAATAACGAAACGGTCATTTTAAAAATCCAGCGAAAACTCCAATTATTAGGACTGCTGCTCGTTCCCTGCGCGCTGGCCGTTATTTACCTGATCGTACACTATTATCTCAAGCTCAGGCTTTCCTTCTGGTTTTACGGTATTGCTTTTTTATACATTTATCCCTCTTTTAGCTATGGCATTAAAATTGTGGAACTCTTCAAAATATACAAAGAAAAAAGCGTTATAAAAATTTTACTGGTTGGTGCCGTTGTTAATGCGGTTGTATCGACAATATTGCTATATTTAAACCACGGAATGACCGGTGCGCTTTTGGGTGCCGCAATTGCGCAGATTATCATATTACTGATTACCGACAAAACAACACTATTCCGATAAGTTGAAAAAGAATAAAGTCATATTATTCAATCCGAGAAGTGCTAACGGAAAGCACCGCATTCCCAATTCTATATTACAGGTTGGTGCCTCCATTCATGGGCTTTATGATTATGTGTTTATAGACGGAAATCTGGAAAAAGACCCGTGGAAAACCATTGAAAACTATCTTAAAACCGGCGAATTCAAATACTTCGGAGCAACGGTCATGCCCGGTCCGCAATTGCGGCAGGCGATTCCGTTTACCAAAAAAATAAAAGAAACATTTCCGGATATCATAACCGTCTGGGGCGGTTATTTTGCTTCCAATCAATACAAAGTAGCGCTAAATTCCGGTTATGTGGATTATATTATTAACGGTCCCGGCGACAGAACTTTTCCCGAGCTGATTCATGCAATCGAGAATGAAGCGACCGACCGTGTCGTACTCATCAAAAACCTTATCTATAAAAACCCGGAGAACAATATTACCAAAACGGCCGTTGAAGCCTTACTGGATCAGGACACACTGCCGAAGTTTCCGTATGAATACCTCAATACGTTTTATCCGGTCAGAAACTATCTGGCTAAGACATTCATGGGAAACAAAACCTTGTCCTACCATTCCAGCATGGGCTGTCCGTTTTCCTGTTCGTTCTGTGCCGTTGTCCCTATCTACAATGCCCGATGGAAAGGCATGTCGGCTTCCCGTATTTATGAAGACGTACAGTATTTCAAAGAAAAATACAACATTGACGCCATCGAATTTCACGACAATAACTTCTTTACCTCTAAAAAGAGAGTGCTCGAATTTTCCGAGCTCATTTTAAATGACAATATCAGCTATTGGGGCGAAGGAAGGATCGACACGATCAACATGTATTCGGACGATGAACTCCGGCTGATGCGTAAGGCAGGCTGCAAAATGATCTTTTTAGGTGCCGAAACCGGTAACGATGAGATACTCAAACAGATGAATAAAGGCGGTACTCAATCCGGAAAGATGATTAAGGATTTTGTATTGCGGATGAAAAATGTCGACATCGTACCGGAACTTTCCTTTGTACTGGGAATGCCCGCTGCAACAGAAAAACAGGTTTACGACCAGATTGTATGGGACATCAACTTTATACGGGAAATAAAAACCATTAACCCCAAAGCCGAAATCATAATTTACCTGTACAGCCCGGTTCCTACCGAAGGTTCTGAACTGTATCAGCAGATACTCGATGCCGGATTTTCCTTTCCGGAGCACCTGGAAGACTGGATCTCGCCAAGCTGGGAAAACTTCGACCTGCGCAAAAATCCGCTGACTCCATGGCTAAAACCATATATGATTGATACCATTAAAAATTTTGAAACGGTTTTAAACGGCTATTACCCCACCGCTTCCGATTTCAGGATCAGGGGCTTAAAAAAACAATTGCTGCAAACCATCGCCGGACTGCGGTACAAAACCGGATTTTACCAATATCCTTATGAAATCAAAGCTCTTCATAAAATATGGAAATACCGCCAACCGGAAATTGAAGGATTTTATTCGGAATAATGAGAAAGCTAATTCAAAAAATAGTCAGCCCTTTTCTGAAAAAAGCGAGTGCTTTATACCTTTCCAAACCCCGGAAATACCATTATAAAAATATCACTGTAAAGGTCGTACCAACAGTGTTCCCGCCTTTTATCACGATCAGCACCAAATTGCTGCTGCAATTTATCGAACCCCTGCCTTTAGCAAACAAAACCTTTCTGGAGCTGGGCTGCGGCTGCGGCATTATTTCCATTTTAGCAGCAACAAAAGGAGCGGTTGTAACGGCTACCGATATCAATACTGCCGCACTTGAAGCCTTACGGCAAAACAGCTGCCGGAATGCCGTTTCGATAAACATACTGCATTCCGATTTATTTCAAAATCTGAAAGACCACGCTTTTGACTATATCGTCATCAATCCGCCATACTACCCGAAAACACCACAGAATATAGCTGAAAATGCCTGGTATTGCGGCGAGAATTTCGACTACTTCGAACAGCTTTTCGCCCAGTTAAAACCTTATTTAACTCCGGCAAACAAAACCTATATGATCCTGTCCGAAGATTGCGAACTGGATACCATCACTAAAATAGCGGCCGGAAACAGCCTCCGGATGCAGTGCATTCACACGGAAAAAGTCTTCAAAGAAGAAAACTATATTTTTGAAATTGACCGGCAATAATTTTTGACGTAACTTTCGGGTGTAATAAGAAACCCATTCCGAAAGCCCTTTTTTATGAAAAAAGCAATCGTATTTTTCCTTTTCCTGTTTTCAGTAACCGTTGTGGCACAGGAGAAAACACGCTTCAATAAAATTGACAGCCTGCTCACCTATCTTAATGATAACAACAGGTTTATGGGCGCTTTGACCATTCAGGAAAACGGAAAAGTTGTTTTTGAGAAAAATTACGGATATGCCGATGCAGAATCTAAGACAGTGGCAAATCCGGACACCAAATACAAAATCGGTGCTATTACAAAAATGTTTACGGCAACGATCATCTTCCAGTTAATAGACGAAAAACGGCTGACCTTAGATACCAAACTATCCAAATTCTATCCGGAAATACCCAATGCCGACAAGATCACTATCGGGCTGCTGCTGAACCACAAAAGCGGACTGTTCAATTATACTAACGATCCGGATTTTAAAACCTATTCCCAGACACCGCAGACAAAAAAACAAATGCTGAAACGGATTGCTTCCCGTGAGCCGGTTTTTGAACCGGATACCAGAGCAGAATACAGCAATTCCAACTACCTTTTGTTAGGTTATATTATCGAATCGCTGACCGGGAAAAGTTATGGCGACAATGTCGCTTTCCGTATAGCAAATAAAATAGGTTTAAAAAACACCTACTATCCTAAAAAGAACGGAACCGCAAAAGATGAAGCGTTCTCCTATACTTTTACCAACAATCAGTGGACCAGAACAGCCGCCTGGGATCCAAGTACTATTGGCGCCTCAGACGCTTTAATTTCCACACCTTCCGATTTAACGCAATTCATTAATGCCCTGTTTAACGGAACCCTGATAAAACCGGCTTCCCTTGCCCAGATGACCGAAATGGAGCATGGCTATGGAAAAGGAATACTGCAATTCCCTTTTGGCGATAAAAAATTCCTGGGACATAACGGAAGCATCGAAAGTTTCAAATCCAGCCTCGGGTATCACGCCAGTGAAAAGCTTGCCTTTTCGCTTATCATAAACGGAAACAACTATAACGAAAACGATATCACGATTGGTATATTGAGCATTTACTACAAACTGCCATACCGTTTCCCGAACTTAAAAACCGTGGCTGTAGCCGAAAAGACCTTAAAATCATACGAAGGAATTTACAGTTCAAAACAAATTCCGCTCAAACTGACCATTAAATTAGAAAACGGGCAGCTATCCGGACAGGCTACCGGGCAAAATCCGTTTCCGCTGAATGCGATCAGCAATACGGAATTTATTTTTGACCCTGCCGGAATAGAAATTCTTTTTAAAGAAAAAGGCTTACTTTTGAAACAGGGCGATGCGAAATACAGTTTTATGAAAGAGTAATCCCAAAAAAACACGCTTTTCTGCAGCTTTTAGCCTGATTCTTTTCCAAAAAAGATTTTATTTTAAAAATGCAGCTCCCAAATCATCGCAAATTCTGCAATAACACAACTGATTATCAATCAATAAAATATTATTAGACTAGCATTTGTATTTAAAATAATTTATTGTACTTTTGCAACCCCTTTATTGGGGATGGAATGTTTAATTAAAATAAATTATTGTGAACAATTTAAGCTACAAGACAGTATCAGCTAACAAAGCAACTGCTCAAAAAGAGTGGATCGTTGTGGATGCTGAAGGTCATAACTTAGGTCGTTTTGCTTCAAAAGTAGCAATGCTTTTAAGAGGTAAATACAAGCCAAGTTATACACCGCACGTGGACTGTGGAGATAACGTAATTGTTATCAACGCAGAAAAAATCAACCTAACAGGTAACAAACTTGAGGATAAAACATATATCCGTCACACAGGTTACCCAGGTGGTCAAAGAAGTTTATCTGCTAAAGTAATGCAACAAAAAAATCCTGCATTATTAGTAGAGAAAGCTGTAAAAGGAATGTTACCTAAAAACAAATTGGGTGCAGAATTATTCCGAAATTTAAATGTATATGTAGGTTCTGAGCACAAACATGATGCACAACAACCTAAAACCGTTAACTTAAACGATCTAAAGTAATGGGAGTTATTCACAAAATCGGTAGAAGAAAAACCGCTGTTGCTCGTGTATATGTTACAGAAGGAACTGGAAACATCACAGTAAACAAAAAAGAATTTACAACTTACTTCCCAACGGCTACATTACAGTACAAAGTTATGCAACCTCTAACATTAACAGAGAACGCTTCTAACTTTGACGTAAAAGTAAATGTATACGGTGGAGGAACAACTGGTCAGGCTGAAGCTGTACGTATGGCTATTGCAAGAGCAATGTGTGAAGTTGAAGCTGAAAACAGAGCTATCTTAAAACCAGAAGGATTACTAACAAGAGATCCTCGTATGGTTGAGCGTAAGAAATTCGGTCAGAAGAAAGCTCGTAAGAGATTCCAATTCTCTAAACGTTAATATTTATTTATTATTAAAAAAACTAAGTTTTTGTTGCTCTCCTATTGAGGTAGGAATTAGTTTAGCATCTAAATGGCTGAGACCTGAGCTTCAGCATCCCAAGGGACTGATGAAATCGCTACTCTACCATTGCTAATACAACAGAACGTAAACTATTACAAAATGGCAAACAAAGTAGAAGTTAAAGAATTACTAGAAGCAGGTGTTCACTTTGGACACATGACTAGAAAATGGGACCCAAACATGGCTCCTTACATCTATATGGAGCGTAATGGTATTCACATTATCAATCTATATAAAACTGCAGCTAAAATCGAAGAAGCGAATGAAGCTTTGAAAAAAATCGCTGCATCTGGTAGAAAAGTCCTTTTCGTTGCTACCAAAAAACAAGCAAAAGATATCGTTGCAGAAAAAGCTACGGCTGCTAACATGCCTTTCATCACAGAAAGATGGCCAGGTGGTATGTTAACCAACTTCGTTACTATCCGTAAAGCTGTTAAAAAAATGGCTTCTATCGATAAAATGAAGAAAGACGGTACTTTCATGACATTATCTAAAAAAGAACGTTTACAGGTAGATCGTCTTCGTGCAAAACTTGAGAAAAACTTAGGTTCTATTGCAGACATGACTAGATTACCAGCTGCGTTGTTTGTAGTGGATATCAAAGCGGAACACATCGCTGTAAAAGAAGCACAAAAATTAAACATTCCAGTTTTTGCTATGGTAGATACCAACTCTGACCCACGTCAGGTTGACTATGTTATCCCGGCTAACGATGATGCTTCAAAATCAATCGACAAAGTTTTATCTTTAGTAAGTGGTGCTATCATTGAAGGTCTTTCTGATAGAAAGTCTGACAAAGACGAGCAACCAGCTGGAGAAGTAGCAGCTGCTCAAACAGAAGCTACAACTACTGCAACTGAAGAATAAAAATAACATTATGATAAAGTCGTTGTGCTGGTGGTTGCTTACTTTTGGAGTTACTATCAACATAACGACTTCATTTTTTAACTTAAAATAATACATTCAAATGGCAAATATTACTGCTGCAGACGTAAATAAATTAAGACAAATTACCGGTGCTGGTATGATGGATTGTAAAAAAGCATTGGTTGAAGCTGATGGGGATTTCGATTTAGCTATCGAAAACTTACGTAAAAAAGGACAGAAAGTTGCAGCGAACCGTTCAGACAGAGAATCTACTGAAGGAGCTGTTATCGCTGTTGTAAATGCTGATAAAACTGCTGGTGTTGTAATCTCTCTTAACTGTGAGACTGACTTCGTAGGTAAAAACGAAGGTTTCGTTAAATTAGCTACTGATTTAGCAAACCAGGCATTAAACTATGCTACTAAAGAAGAATTTTTAGCTTCAGATTTCAACGGAATCACTGTTGCTGACAAATTAATCGAGCAAACAGGAGTTATCGGAGAGAAAATCGAAATCGGTTCTTTCGAGCGTTTAGAAGGAGCTTTCGTTGGATCTTACATCCACGCTGGTAACAAAATCGCTACTTTAGTTTCTTTATCTGCTAATGTTGCCGGAGCTGAAGAAGCTTCAAGAAACGTTGCAATGCAGGCTGCTGCAATGGCTCCAATCGCGTTAAACGAAGAAGGAGTTGATGCTGCTATCATTGAAAAAGAAATCGAAATCGCTAAAGATTTATTACGTCAGGAAGGAAAACCGGAAGCTATGTTGGAAAACATCGCTAAAGGTAAATTAGCACGTTTCTTCAAAGACAATACTTTAATCAACCAGGATTATATCAAAGAACCAAAAATGAGCGTTACAGAATACGTTAAATCTGTTGACGGCGCATTAACGGTAACTGGTTTCAGAAGAGCTGCTTTAGCATAATTTCAATTCGGAATCCGGCTCAGAATATAAAACCGTTTCCCGAATGACAATATTACCTTCGGGTAACCCAAAAAAACCTCAATCGAAAGATTGGGGTTTTTTATTTTTATAAAATATTAGCGTACTTTTGAAATAACAACAAGAACACCAATGTTTAAAACCAAAAAGGATCTCGTATACATTATACTTGCCGGAATTTTTATAACCAATGCCGTCGTTGCCGAATTAACAGGAGGAAAACTTATTCATATAGGCCCTTTCATCATGAGCATCGGGATTATTCCATGGCCGGTTGTATTCATCACCACCGACTTAATTAACGAACATTTCGGAAAAGACGGCGTCAAAAAACTATCATTCATCACTGCCGGGCTAATCGCCTACTGTCTGATCATTCTCTTTCTCGCCATCCATATTCCGGCGGCAAAAGGCATCAGCACCGTGACCGACGAGCAGTTTCAGGCTGTTTTCGGTCAGGGCGTCATGATTATGATTGCCAGCATCATCGCCTTCCTGGTATCACAATTAATTGACGTATCTATCTTCTGGTTTTTACGCAATAAAACAGGCAAAAAAATGATCTGGCTGCGCAGCACCGGATCAACCGTAATATCGCAGTTATTCGACAGCTTTATCGTTTCCGGTATCGCCTTTTGGCTAACCGGGAAAATCACCACTGCCGAATACATCAATATGGCAGCAACCGGTTACACCTTTAAACTGATCATTGCGATCTGCCTGACGCCGATGATATACCTTGGACATTATATTATTGAAAAATATTTAGCAGAAGACCCGATAGCCGATGGAGACTAAAGAAAGATGCGGATGGTGCAAAAACGATGCACTTTACGAAAAATATCACGACGAAGAATGGGGCGTACCCGTTTATGAAGACCAGAAACTTTTTGAATTCCTGATCCTGGAAACCTTTCAGGCAGGCCTGAGCTGGATAACCATACTCCGCAAAAGGGAAAACTTCAAAAAAGCTTTCGATAATTTCGACTACAAAACCGTAGCCGCTTATCAGGAAGACAAAATCCAGGAACTACTGCTCGACAGCGGTATCATCCGGAACAAACTCAAAGTAAGAGCCGCTGTGACCAACGCACAGGCTTTTATGAAAGTGCAGCAGGAATTTGGCAGCTTTTCCAATTATATCTGGAAATTCACCGGCGGGAAACCCATTGTAAGCCACAGGGAAACACTGAGGGACATTCCGGCAACAACGCCGCTATCGGACGAGATCAGCAAAGACCTGAAAAAACGCGGGTTCAAATTTGTGGGCTCAACGGTAGTCTATGCACACATGCAGGCAACCGGCATGGTAGACGACCACATCAGCAGCTGCTGGAAACGGGCATGACTCCACACCCGAATGTTAAATCTTCCGATTTAGAATTCGACTTTTAAAATAATACTATACATTTGTTTCACTTTAGGGGTGTCTATTGAAAAGTAGGCTGAGATTTTACCCTTTGAACCTGATGCAGTTCATACTGCCGTAGGGAAAAGTGCAATGACTTCATTTTTATGTAGCCATTCCTAAAGTATATACCCATATAACAAACTTTAAGGAATGGAAATCAAAGTTAACAATCAAATTAAAGAATTTCCGTCTGGCGAATTAACCGTCCAGGCTTTACTCGATTTGGAAATTCCCAACAAGCAAAATGGCCTAGCCTTAGCCATAAACAATACCGTTATTCCAAAAGCCGACTGGAGCACACACTACATCCACGACCGGGATGACATCCTCATTATCATTGCCACACAAGGCGGATAATCCCCTATTGCTTAACGACAAACAAACATAAAAATGGAACAAAAAGAACAACAGATTTCGAGAACACCCTTTCCGAATTCAAAAAAAGTATACATAGACGGTACTATTCACCCCATTAAAGTAGCCATGCGGGAAATAGCCCTGCACGACACCAAACTATCCAATGGAAAAACGGAACACAATCCGCCGGTAACCGTTTACGACACCAGTGGCCCGTATACCGACCCAAACATGGAAATTGACGTGCGCAAAGGACTGGACCGCATTCGCGAACAATGGATTTTAGACCGGAACGACGTAGAAGTGTTACCTTCCATAACGTCAGACTACGGCAAGGAACGCCTTAACGACTCCAGACTGGATCACCTGCGTTTTGAATACCAGCACAAACCCAAACGCGCCATTCAGGGTGCGAATGTTACCCAGCTGCATTACGCCAAAAAAGGCATTATCACTCCGGAAATGGAATACATCGCCATCCGCGAAAACCAACAGATTGAATTGCTGAACCAGCAAACCAAAGCCATGCAGCATCAGCATGCCGGAAACAGCTTTGGTGCCAATACACCTAAAAAATACATCACCGCCGAATTCGTCCGCAGTGAAGTTGCTGCCGGAAGAGCAATCATCCCGAACAACATCAACCACCCGGAAAGCGAACCGATGATTGTAGGCCGTAATTTCCTGGTAAAGATCAATGCCAATATCGGAAACAGTGCCGTTACCTCAAGCATCGAAGAAGAAGTTGAAAAAGCCGTATGGGCATGTCGTTGGGGCGCCGATACAATTATGGACCTCTCCACCGGAAAAAACATTCATGAAACCCGGGAATGGATCATCCGGAACTCCCCGGTACCCATCGGAACCGTACCGATCTACCAGGCATTGGAAAAAGTAAAAGGCATAGCCGAAGACCTGACCTGGGAGATCTTCCGGGACACCCTGATTGAACAGGCAGAACAAGGCGTTTCCTATTTTACAATACATGCCGGCGTTTTACTGCGTTACATCCACTTAACCGCAAACCGTGTTACCGGGATTGTTTCCCGCGGCGGTTCCATCATGGCAAAATGGTGTCTTTTCCATCACAAAGAAAATTTCCTTTACACCCACTTCGAAGAAATCTGCGAAATCATGAAAGCCTATGATGTAGCTTTCTCTTTAGGGGATGGCTTACGTCCGGGTTCGATTGCCGATGCGAACGATGCCGCACAATTTGCCGAATTGGAAACACTGGGCGAGCTGACCAAAATTGCCTGGAAACACGATGTACAGGTTTTTATTGAAGGCCCGGGACACGTACCGATGCACCTCATCAAAGAAAACATGGACAAACAGCTGGAACATTGTGCCGAAGCACCATTCTATACCTTAGGCCCGTTAACCACCGATATTGCGCCCGGTTATGACCATATCACCTCGGCCATTGGTGCCGCTATGATCGGTTGGTACGGAACCGCAATGCTGTGTTATGTCACTCCGAAAGAACACCTTGGCCTGCCAAATAAAAAAGATGTGAAAGACGGTGTAATTACCTATAAAATTGCCGCACACGCTGCCGATCTTGCCAAAGGTCATCCCGGCGCACAGTACCGCGACAATGCTTTGAGCAAGGCACGGTTTGAATTCCGCTGGGAAGATCAGTTCAACCTGGCACTCGATCCGGATACCGCCCGTGAATTTCATGACGAAACCCTTCCGGCAGACGGAGCAAAAGTGGCTCATTTCTGTTCGATGTGCGGACCGAAGTTCTGCTCGATGAAAATCTCACAGGAAATCAGGGACGTAGCCGAAAAAGGAATGCAGGAGAAATCGAATGAATTTGTGGAAAGCGGTAAAGAAATCTATTTGTAAACCATGATCGTAATAACCAGTCCGACGGCTATTGCCAACGAAACAGCCATTATCCATGCCCTTTTTGAAGAAGGCTTAACGTGCCTGCATATCCGGAAACCGGATTTTTCAGAAACGGCTATGGCTGCGTTTTTGGCCGGAATAGCACCAACCTATAGCCATCGCCTGGTTTTACACAGTCAGCATCAGCTGGCACACACTTATGGAATACCAGGCATACACCTGACGGAGCGGGACCGGACCAGCCTGACGGACCGTTTCCCGCAAGCTACCCGGTACACCACCGCCACCCATGCCATAGCAACATTCAACACCCTGCCGAAACTATTCGAATATGCCTTTCTAAGCCCTGTTTATCCCAGTATATCCAAACCGGGATATACTCCGGAACACGATTTGTTGAAAAGCATAACAAACCGGACAAATTACCAGACGAAACTAATTGCTTTAGGCGGTATTACTGCTGCAAACATCAGGCATATCCTGGAAAGCGGTTTTGACGATATCGCCCTGTTAGGAACCCTCTGGAATAGTCCCAAACCACTTGAAAATTTTAAAAAATGCCAGCAAATCGCCCTTTCGTATTAACCATCGCCGGACTGGATCCAACAGCCGGTGCCGGTATCTTATCGGATATTAAAACCTTTGAAAACCACCGCACACAGGGTTTTGCCGTGAACACAGCAAACACCATACAAACGGAAAATGTGTTCTATGAGCTACAGTGGAGCGACATTGATTTTGTCCTGCAAAGCCTTCAGATCCTTTTAGAAAATTATGAATTCAAAGCGGTCAAAATCGGTATTGCTCCTTCATTGGATTACCTCAGCAAAATTGTGGCTATGATCCGTAAACACGCACCGCTAACGGTCATTATCTGGGATACGGTTTTAAAATCTTCAACCGCTTTTAGCTTTCTGACCATTGAAAACCAAACGGCTTTATTATCCATCCTGAAACAGCTGGATGTGATTACGCCCAATTATGACGAAATGCAGAAAATGCAGCCTTTTGAAAGCAATCCGGAAGCAACTGCCAAGGCACTTTCCAAATATTGCAGCGTCGTTTTAAAAGGCGGGCATAATCCCAACCAAAAGGGAACCGATTATTTGTATATGGAAAACAGCACGTTCGAATTCCCTCCGGAAAACAGCCTTGTATATCCAAAACACGGTTCCGGCTGCGTTTTTTCGGCCGCATTGGCAGCCAATATCGCTTTAGGACTGGATATCAAAACCGCTTGCCGCAAGGCTAAAGGTTATACCGAAAAATACCTTATTTCCAACAATACCCTAATTGGCTACCATTATGTATAACAAACTGCAATATATTTCACAGGGAGCAACTCCGGACGAACAATGGTTCAACATCCAAACGGCACTGGACAACGGCTGCCAATGGATACAGCTGCGTTATAAAAACGGCACCAACATGGAATTATCCGCTCTGGCCGCAACCGTTAAAAAGCACTGCGAACAATATGCCGCAACATTTATTATCAACGACAATCCCGAACTGGCAAAGCAAATCGATGCCGACGGAGTGCATTTGGGTTTGCAGGACATGTCCGTAACCGAAGCAAGGTCTTTACTGGGCACAGCTAAAATCATTGGCGGTACTGCCAACACCTTCGAAGATATCGAACAACGTTTTAACGAACAATGCGATTATATCGGACTGGGGCCATACCGCTTTACAACGACCAAACAGCAATTAAGCCCGGTACTGGGAACTGCCGGTTACCAATCCCTGTTGAGCCGGATGAAAACCCATAACATCAATATTCCGGTATATGCTATTGGCGGAATCACAATGACGGATATCCCGGAATTAATGGCGACCGGTGTATACGGCATTGCCGTTTCCGGTTTAATAACACTACAGGACAACAAAAAAGAACTACTAACACAACTCAACCAACAATTATATGGCAGCTTTTAAAATCGCCGACAAGACATTTCAGTCCCGCCTGTTTTTAGGAACCGGCAAATTCGGCTCATCCCAGCAAATGGAAGCAGCAATTCTGGCTTCTGCAAGCGAACTGGTTACCGTCGCACTGAAAAGAGTGGACTTAGAAACCGAAACCGATGCTATTTTAGCCCATCTGAAACATCCGCATATCAATTTATTGCCCAATACTTCCGGTGCCCGTAATGCCAAAGAAGCCGTTTTTGCCGCACAGCTGGCAAGAGAAGCACTGGAAACCAACTGGCTGAAACTGGAAATCCATCCCGATCCGAAGTATTTGCTTCCGGATCCTATTGAAACGTTAAAGGCTACCGAAGAGCTGGCAAAACTCGGTTTTATCGTGTTACCCTACATTCACGCCGATCCTGTTTTATGCAAAAAACTGGAAGAAGCCGGAACAGCCGCTGTAATGCCTTTGGGCTCGCCCATTGGCAGCAATAAGGGCTTAAAAACAGTAGACTTCCTGGAAATCATCATCGAGCAAAGCAAAGTTCCCGTTATTGTCGATGCCGGAATCGGAGCTCCATCTGATGCTTCCAAAGCCATGGAATTAGGAGCCGATGCCGTTTTGGTCAATACCGCGATCGCAGTAGCCGGAAATCCGGCACTAATGGCGGAAGCTTTTAAAGAAGCGGTCATTGCCGGCAGAAAAGCCTATGAAGCCCGGTTAGCCCCGATGGCTTCCAATGCCGTTGCATCCAGTCCGCTAACCTCTTTTCTGTACGAATAACACTCCCGATTATGAACACTACTTTCCAAACGGTTTTTGAACATTACGATTGGGATACCGTACAGGCAAAAATATATGCCACAACACCCGAACAGGTGCTCCGTTCGTTAGCCACAAACAAACGCAGCCTGGAAGACTTCCTGCACCTGATCGCTCCGGCTGCCCAGCCCTATCTGGAACAAATGGCACAACAGAGCCATGCTTTGACCACAAAACGGTTTGGAAAAACGATACAGATGTATGCCCCGATGTACCTGAGCAATGAATGCCAGAACATCTGCACCTATTGCGGTTTCAGCCTGGATAATAAACTGAAAAGAAAGACACTCTCTGCATCCGAAATCGCACAGGAAGTAACCGCGCTGAAAAAAGCGGGATTCGACCATGTGCTTTTGGTAACCGGAGAAGCCAATTATACCGTTAACATCCATTATTTCCTAAAGGTTATTGAGCAGATCAAAAATGACTTTGCCAATATTTCCGTAGAAGTACAGCCGCTTTCTGAAGAAGAGTATGTACAGCTGCATCAGGCCGGTGTTTACTCGGTGCTGGTTTATCAGGAAACCTATCACCGGGACGTTTACAAACAATACCATCCTAAAGGGAAAAAGTCCAATTTCGATTTCCGGCTGGAAACACCGGATCGTGTGGGAAGTGCCGGGATTCACAAAATCGGACTGGGTGTTTTGTTAGGTCTGGAAGATTGGCGTACGGACAGTTTTTTCAATGCGCTGCACCTGGATTATCTGCAAAAAACCTACTGGCAAAGTAAATTCTCGGTTTCTTTTCCGCGGCTGCGTCCGGCAGAAGGAATCATCGAACCCAATTTTATAATGGACGACAAGGATTTAACACAGCTGATCTGTGCGTACCGTCTGTGGAATGAAGACCTGGAGCTTTCCGTTTCCACGCGGGAAAATGAGAAATTCCGGGACAATATCATTCCGATTGGTGTAACCAGTATGAGTGCCGGTTCCAAAACCAATCCCGGCGGTTATGTTGTCGATCCGCAATCGCTGGAACAGTTTGAAACCAGCGATGAACGTTCTGCCTTAACCATAGCGCGGATAATAACCCAAAAAGGCTACGAACCGGTCTGGAAAGACTGGGACAAAAGCTACAGCCAACACTGATTTTTATGATAAGTATTCAGGATTTTTTACGATACAACCGGCAAATGCTGCTGCCGGAAATAGGCGAAAGCGGTCAGCAGCGACTAAAGGATGCCCGCGTTCTGATCATTGGTGCCGGCGGATTGGGCTGTCCCGTTTTACAATACCTTGCCACAGCAGGAGTGGGAACCCTCGGGATCATTGATTTTGACGTGGTGGAATTACACAACCTGCACCGTCAGATTTTATACAGGGAAGCCGATGTTAACCAGCCCAAAGCCCTTATTGCCGAATTGGCCCTGAAACAGCTGAATCCGGAAATCCGTACTATTGTTTTTAATGAAAAGCTTACTCCGGATAATGCCGCCGGGATTTTTCAGCATTTTGATATCGTTGTGGACGGCTGCGATAATTTCACCACCCGCTATCTGGTGAACGACACCTGCGTAAACTTAAATAAACCGCTCATTTACGGCAGTATTTTAAAATTTGAAGGACAGGTAGCTGTTTTCAATCATAACGGCAGCAAACAGCTCCGGAACCTGTTTCCGGAACCACCAAACCCGGAAGATGTACCGAATTGCAGCCTGAACGGCGTTTTGGGTACATTACCCGGAATAATCGGTTCGATGATGGCACACGAAACCTTAAAGCTGATTACCGGTTTACCCGTTTTAACCAATGAGCTGCTGCTGCTAAATACGCTGGAATGGCAATTGACCAGACTACAGTTTTAAGTATTAAAAAAGGGAACCGTTTCAGTTCCCTTTTTTATAATGCAATACTTTCATAAAGTCTTCCCGGTTCACTTCAAAAGCTCCCAGACTTTCCAGGTGTTCATTATAGACCTGGCAGTCGAGCAATACGTAATTGTTGTTCCGAAGGTGTTCTACCAGAGTGATAAAAGCCACTTTGGAAGCATTGGAAACTTTGGAAAACATGCTTTCCCCGCAAAAAATATGGCCAAGGTCAACACCATACAGGCCGCCAACCAATTCGCCATCCTGCCATACCTCAACAGATTGTGCATGTCCCTGCCGATGCAGTTCGCAATAGGCTTCAATCATGTCATCGGTAATCCAGGTTCCGTTTTGCCCTTCTCTTTTAATGGACTGGCAATTGGTAATGACTTCCCGGAAGTTTTGGTTGAATGTGACGGTAAAGATTTTCCGGTTCAGGATGTTCCGCATGCTTTTGGAAATCACCAGATAATCGAATACCAGCACCATTCTAGGGTCCGGAGCCCACCAGGTAATGGGTTCCCCGTCTTCAAACCAGGGAAATATACCGGAACGGTAGGCCAGTAAAAGGCGTTCTACAGATAAGTCGCCGCCTACGGCTAATATCCCGGAATAATCGGTTTCGGTAACCGGGGGGAAATACAATTCTTTTGTTAGAAAATACATAGTCGTTTAAAAAATAAATCCTGAAAGTTTTGAAGCTTTCAGGATTCTAAGTTTTATTAGAACGGCAAATCGTCATGTTCTTCTTCATTGAAATTTGAAGCCGGTTCAAAGGCATCGGCAGCCGGCATTGGAGGTACCTGACCTGCTGGTGCTTCTGCTTGTAATTTTTCGATTCTCCAACCCTGGATAGAGTTGAAATATTTTGTTTCTCCCTGAGGATTAACCCATTCTCTACCTCTAAGATTAATAGAAACTTTCACAGGTTCTCCCACTTGGTAACTATCCAGTAAATCACATTTATCCTGAGTAAACTCAATCATAATATGTTGCGGATATTGTTCTTCGGTAGTGACAACTAACTCTCTCTTTTTAAAACTTGCGCTAATTTGCTGCGCTCCATTAATCACTTTAATTTTCCCTGTAACTTCCATAGTAAAAATATTAATTGTTTATAGTAAGGCTTATATAAAAATTCAATTCAAAAATACAAACCGCTAATTCTTATTGTCTTGACAAAAGTACTTTCCAGGCGGTCAGCACTTCATTATTGTCCAGATATTCTTTCGCTTTCTGATGTTTTTTAGTTTCATCATCGGCACTTAAAACTGCTTTAATGGCAAAATTTTCTTTTACAAATATAGCAATATCTTCATCCGTTGGCAATGCTTCCACATTTCCAAGCTTACCAAGGTCATTCCCGTCAAAAACCGGACTTTCTTTAATAAAATCAGGAACGGCATCAACACCAATTCCAAGTGTTGTCAGTGGTTTTTCCACTTCAAACAATCCCTGATTGGCACGGGAATACCAGTTTCCTCCCATTCTGGAAACCAGATCTATTTTATATTGATCAACTGCCCCGTTTTCATCCAGAATGGCTTCATCAATATGTATTTTAACAACTTCACAGATAATCAGGTTTCCGGCACCGCCTTCGGTTCCCAGTTCGATGATATCGTTTACCTTACATTCAAACTGCACCGGGCTTTCTCCAACGCGATATGGCTTTACCACATCGGAAGGAACCATTGTCAATCCGGATTTCACAAACTCGTTAACGCCGTCGCCATATTCCGTACTGGACAAAGAAGCCTGCTGTACGATCGCATAGTTTACAATGTTGATTACCACTTCGCGCGTGCGTTCGGCATTGATCAGCGTGTGTTTCACGGTATTGTTACGCACTCTTCTCGCCGGAGAGAAAATCAGTATCGGCGGATTAGAACTGAACACATTGAAAAAACTGAAAGGGGATAAATTCGGGTTACCCTGTTCATCCATCGTACTTGCAAAAGCAATCGGTCTGGGACCAACGGCACCTTGTAAATAAGCTTGTAATTTCATCGGATTTAACTCCTTTGGATCGACACTAATCATAGCTGTAAAATTTCCACAAATATACTTTTTTTTAGCCCGAATGAAAATACAATTTTACATAGCTGTCTGTATTTATTTTGAAGTTCCCGATCGGGCAGCATGCATTTCCTGCTTATATTTTTGCTCCCTTATATCTTTTCCTTATTTTTAAACACAAATTACACAAAGCATGAACTTTTCGGAAAGAAGAAATTTAATTCGCTGGATAATTATTCTGGGATCCTTCAATATTTTAGTTTTGATTCTATGGAATACTTATACTTTTTTTCAGAAGTTCAAAGATGAAGAACGTCTTAAAATGGAGCTCTGGGCAACGGCAACCAAGACACTGAACAATGCCGATGAAAATACGGAAGTAGAACTTCCTTTCCAGATCCTGAGCAACAACACCACGATTCCGATTATACAAACGACCGACAAGGACAGCATTATCAACATGGTTAATGTGGATAAGGAGATTGTTGCCGATGCCGCCAAATCGAAAGTTTTCCTGAACAAGTTAAAATCCGAAAACCTCCCGATCATCATCGAGCTGGGCGGTTACAATCAATATCTCTATTACGGCAATTCATCGCTGCTGACCAAATTGAAATTTTACCCGGTGGCTTTAGTCCTTATCGGGCTTTTCTTTAGCGGTATGATCTTTAATTTTTACCGGGCGAGTAAAATGGCTACCCAAAACAGGCTTTGGGCCGGTATGGCCAAAGAGACCGCACACCAGATCGGCACGCCGCTTTCTTCTTTAATAGGCTGGCTGGAAATTATGAAAGCCGATAATGTGGATGAAACGACCATAGCCGAAATTGAAAAGGATATCAACCGGCTACAGACAATAACGGATCGTTTTTCCAAAATCGGTTCCGAACCGGTGCTTGGTGATTATGATCTGGTAAAAGAAACCGAACAGTCGTTCGAATATTTACAATCCCGTACTTCCAAACAGGTTGAATTTTCGTTCCTGGCTCCGGAATATCCCATCCATATCATGCTGAATCCTGTACTGCACAGCTGGACCATTGAAAACCTGGTAAAGAATGCTATTGATGCCATGAAAGGAAAAGGCAAACTGGCTATCGTTATTGAGGACACGGAGCGTTTTGTAAAAATCAAGGTTACCGATACCGGAAGCGGGATTCCGAAAAAACAGTTTAACAGTGTTTTCGAACCCGGTTTTACAACTAAAAAACGCGGTTGGGGATTAGGGCTTTCGCTGACAAAACGTATCGTGGAAGAGTACCATAACGGAAGGATTAAAGTAGCTCATTCCGAAATAGGAAAAGGAACAACCATGCAGGTCACGTTTAAAAAGGAGAAAGCTACTGCTTAATGATGCCTTCTTTCAGCTGGACTTTTTTTAGCAGGCTGGCTTTTTCGCCATCCCAGGAATAGGTTTCTTTCCACACCTTTTCCCGCATCATATAGTCCTCATTGTTTTCACTGTCTATTGCTTCGGCCTCTTCAATAATTTTGTAGATATAATCCGGTTTTCCTCCCGGTTCTTTCGGAAAAATAAAGTTCTCGCTGTGGTAGTAAACACCGGCATCGCCAACATTCATTTTTTCCGGCAGCAGCAATAGTTTTTTTCCGGTCCACCCGAAATAGAAAAAGTAGGTCGGTATACCGCAGGCTTCCCCGCTAAAACTGATCCGGTATAGTTCCTGAATATTTTTAAGTCCCTGGTTCCCCAGAAGACTTTGCTGGTAATAATAGCTTTCGCTAATCGGTTTTTTAATTTCTTTACTATCCAGCACCAGATTGTTTTCATCCAGGACCTTAACGGCAATAACGTGTTCCTGGGAAACATAATCTTCTTCTTTTTTAGCATTGATCCGTTCCAGAACGGTCAGGAATTTCAGTCCGTTTGTTTCTTTATAGTCTAATGCTAAAAATCCGAGCCAGAGATAGCCCTTCCGGATATCGCTATTGGGTAACTGGTATTGAATTTCAACCCAATTCATATCGATACCTTTTAGTTTCTGTGTTTTTTCGGTTTTGGATAAAACCGTTATTTTTTTTCCCAATTGCAGGGAGTCAATCAGTTTTCCCGCTGTGGAAGGCATATCCCTCACATAGCAGTTTTTAACACCAACAATTCCTTCTACATTGATCTGATTGGTTTCGGAATATCCTGCGTTTTTGCCGGACAGCCACAAATAGCTATCCTGTCCCTGGGCAAAAACCGAAACGGACAGCCAAAAGAAAAACAGCAGGAAAGTATATTTTTTCATGTTTACATATTGCCGGCAATAGCCTGGGCAAGTTCTTCAAACTGTAATGGTGTAAGGCTTGTTTTACGTTGGAAACGCATATCATCCATGTCCTGTAAAGGAATTAAGTGAACGTGTACATGCGGCACTTCCAGCCCCACTACAGCTACTCCGATCCGTTTGCAGGCCACTGTTTTTTCCAAAGCTTTGGCAACATTTCTGGAGAAACGCATTAATTCCAGATAGTGCTCTTCTTCCATATCAAAAATCTTGTTGATTTCTTTTTTAGGCACACAAAGGGTATGTCCTTTTGCATTGGGATTCACATCTAAAAAAGCGATAAAATTTTCGTCTTCCGCTACTTTATAACTCGGAATTTCCCCATTTATGATTTTTGTAAAAACTGAACTCATTGCCAAATAGGATTTAATTAATTAGTCTCTGGAAATTTCTAATACTTCAAATTTCAAAATACCGTTCGGTACCTGAATTTCTGCAATTTCACCTACGGATTTTCCTAACAATCCTTTACCAATTGGTGAGGTAACGGAGATTTTTCCGGTTTTTAAATCGGCTTCACTTTCTGCCACCAACGTATATTTCAATTCCATTCCGTTGGTTTGATTTTTTATTTTAACAGTAGACAGTACCAATACTTTTGATACATCCAATTGCGATTCATCAATTAAACGGGCATTGGCAACTACATCTTCCATTTTAGAAATTTTAAGCTCCAAAAGTCCCTGAGCTTCTTTAGCCGCATCATATTCTGCATTTTCAGATAAGTCACCTTTGTCCCTTGCTTCTGCAATTGCCTGCGATGCACGAGGACGTTCGATGCTTTTTAACTGATCCAACTCATCTCTTAATTTTTTCAATCCTTCAGCCGTATAATAAGATACTTTACTCATAATTTCGTCGTTTATATAAATAGAAAAAATCCCATCGAAACGGGATTTATTTCTACAAAGATATTGTTTTTTATTTATTTCAATTTTTAATACGCTTTATAGCATTAGTCAAAGTTAATTAAATTAAATTTGTTTTTCAATTGTTTTACGATAATTTATATGAAAAAGTACATCTTTTTATTGTTTTTAATTCCCCTGATTGGCGGCTGTAGCAAAGACAGCGTTGTTAACAACAATAATCCTTATCTGCCTAACTATCAGGTTTTGATTACCATCGACACGAACCTTCCTTCATACAGTCCTTTAAAATTCACAAACGGATCAGCTTATATTGCCGGCCCGACAGCCGGAATCAGAGGAATCATCCTTTTTAATACCGGAACCGGCATTACAGCATTTGACCGCGCCTGTCCGAATCAGTCGCTGAGCGAATGCTCCACTATGGATGTAGACGGTATTTTTGCCGTATGCTCCTGTGACAATAAAAAGTACAGCCTGTTCACCGGAATAGGTGACGGACAATATCCGATGAAGCAATACCGTACAGAACAGATGGGAACACTTATACGGGTATTCAATTAAAAAAAAAATCCTGATGACAACATCAGGATTTTTTTTTAGAACTTCAGCGTTAGGCCGGCCATAAAATTAATTCTTGCCTGCGGATAATATCCCGTTCCTTCAATGGTGGTAACCGTATCCGGACTGGACCAGTCATCATCATAAGTATAGAAGAATCCGTTGGACTGGTATTTGGTATTAAAGATATTGTTCACCAAACCGGAAATCACTATGGATTTAAAAATTCGTTTCGGTTTAATTTCATAGACAATATTAAAATCGGAAACCGAATAGGCTTTCAAAACAGATTTCTCCGAATCGATATTACCCATATACTGGTTCCCTACAAATTTTGACAACAAAGTCAGCTGCAGGTTTTTCAACGGTAAGAACGTTACCGCATTACCGGCAATAAAATCGGGTGAAAAAGCGATATTCGTTTTTCCGAAATTGTGCATTTCCCCATCTTTACCGGCTACAAAGTCGACAATTTTATTCTGACTCACCGTAACATTTTGTCTCAGCACCCATTTGTCGGAAACAAAAATACTGGCATCTACTTCAAGCCCTAAACGATAGCTGTTATCCACATTGATGCGTTTTGATTCTCCCACATCGTTTAATGCACCGGTTAACACTAACTGGTCTTTGTATTTCATATAATAGGCATTAACATTCAGTCTGGCTACAGCCGAAGCATGCCGCCATCCCAACTCGTAATCGTCCATTTTTTCCGGTTTCGGAACATTTCCTTCATAATCGTTTCTGTTTGGTTCACGGCTTGCTTTTGCATACGAGAAATACAGGTTGTTCTGTTTGTTTATCGCATAGTTCAACCCTCCTTTTGGATTGAAAAATTTAAATGTATCGTCAACAAGTCCCGTTTTTACAGCATTCGCTTTGTAATTTACCGTACGGTATTGCAAATCCCCGAACAGGCTTAACTGACTGGTAATATCATAGGTTGCTTTTGCAAATACATTCACATCTGTTTTGGTCGCAAAATCATCATAGAAAAGCTGCTCATAGTTATAGACCGCCTTTTCTTTTACCCAAAGCAGTTTACCAAAATGTGCGCCTTCATATTTATTCGCACCACCACCCAAAATCAGGTCCAGTTTGTCTTTTTTGTAGTTTGTCGAAAACGTCACTCCGTAAAAGTCATTATCCAGCCATTTCTGGTTGATCAAATCAGATTTTTTTATTGTAACCCCGTTTTCTTCAAAAGGTGTCAGTCCGAATTCACTGAACTTTCCACCTCTTTTATAGCTTTCATAATATCCTTTTCCTTTGGTATAATGCAGTGCCACATTGGTAGACCAGTTATCGGTCCATTTCTCATTCCAGTGCAGCTGATAATGATCCTGTCTGAAATTATCCGTTTGATTATCGTAAAATTTCACATTGCCGTTTTCATCAAAATACAAACCGGAAATATTGAATTTCGGATTGTTATCCAGCATGTGTTCATCCAGACCCAGGTCTTTAAGTTCCATACCGTCCAGCCCGTTCCATGACTGGTATGTTTTTTCGGAACCTCCGAAAACCAGGGCTTTTATCAATGTTGATTTCCCTACATAAGTTCCCTGTAAAAAATAGGATTCCAGGTTGGAAGAAGCCCTGTCAATATAACCATCGGAGTTGATCTTTGACAAACGTCCGGCTATTTCGAATTTATTATCCATCAAACCGGTACTGAATTTTACAGTATGTTTTCGCGTGTTAAAGCTTCCGAAAGAGTTGGCAATTTCACCGTATCCTTTTTCGGAATACGTATCGGTTAACATGTTTAAACTTGCTCCGAAAGCGCCGGCTCCGTTTGTAGACGTTCCGACACCTCTTTGCAGCTGAAGGCTTTCTACAGACGATACAAAATCGGGCATGTTTACCCAGAAAGTCCCCTGTGATTCGGAATCATTATACGGAATTCCGTTGATGGTAACATTCACACGGGTGGCATCGCTACCACGCACCCTGATTCCGGTATAGCCTACTCCGTTTCCGGCATCGGTTGTGGTCACTACCGATGGCAGGTAATTCATCAGCACCGGTATGTCCTGACCTAAGTTTCGTTCTGATAATTGTTTTTTACCAAGATTACTGAAAGTAACCGGTGTTTTGGAAGTAACCCGTACTGCCGACACCAAAACCTCATCCATCTGTTTGGGTTTAACGGTGTCCTGAGTTGTTTTTTCCTGCGAAAAAAGCACAAAAGGCTGCAGGCAAAATGCAATAACGACTGATTGTAATAACGTTTTCATTCGTAAAAGTTTACGAATAAAAGGGGTAATTATTCTTTGTTTTAAATTAAAATGATGTTTCAATGACGCGGAACAATTGCCTCATTCCGTTTGTCATTTCTCCCTAAACAGCATTACCTGTTCCAGGTTCATTGGGTATGATCTCAGCTCGATTGTCCGGAAAAACCGGATATAAGCACCCCTTTGAGACAGCGCAAAAGTATAAAAATAAAACACACAAAATCAAATAATACCAATAAAAACGCAATAATCACCTGTAATTCCTTAGCATTATTACATTTTACACAAATCAGCACCGAAAGTTAGTCCAATTTCGGTTTTTTGCGGAAGTCTTTTTTCTGGGATAAATTCCGTTTGCTCTGAATACGTTTTTTAATTACCGAATGCGGAATTTTAGTTGCTTTCCGTTCTTTATCAACCCATAACGATTCCTGAATGAGTGACAGAAAGCGCTTGGTAACTATTTCTTTATTTTTTAACTGGCTCCGGTTTTCATCACAATTCAGTAACAAAACCCCTTCTTTCGTCAGCCGGGCTGCCAGTTTTTCCAGCACTTTACTTTTCTCCTCATCGGTAAGTGCTGACGAATTGGAAACATCAAACGTGAGCTGGATTTTCGAAGAAACCTTGTTTACATTCTGTCCTCCGGCACCACTGCTTCTCACAGCTTTATAACGCAACTCGGCAATTAGCTTTTCTTTTTCCATTATCTGGGCTGATGTGCCGGTTTTAGCAGGTCGTTAATATTTTTTACCGGATTGAAGGTTAAAAGCGGCACTTCAACAAAAACCGTAATCCAGTTTGCCATAGCACCATTCCATAATCCGGGTAGTTCGTAGGCCTTAATATCGTGACAGCCTTTTGTTTTCTGAACGATAAAGCCTGCGTTATGGTCTACAAAATTTTCCAGTTCAAACTTTTCTCCTTTGTAGTTTTTAAGTCCGCACACCAGATCCACCGGGTTAAAATGTGTTGCACTATTCAGGATCTGCCACTGCTTTTTATTTTGCAGATCAATTTGTGACGATTCGACAATCTGCAAGGACAGGCCACCTTCTTCACCGGTAACCCAAAACGGTCCTCCGCCCGGTTCGCCTTCGTTTTTTACCATCCCGCAAACCCGGACAGGTCTGTTTAACAACTGAAACAATAAGTTTTTCTGGTTTTCAAAAGTGTATTTTGAAAAATTCTT
Organism: Flavobacterium sp. UBA4197; assembly: GCF_002379575.1. Classification (NCBI taxonomy): domain Bacteria; kingdom Pseudomonadati; phylum Bacteroidota; class Flavobacteriia; order Flavobacteriales; family Flavobacteriaceae; genus Flavobacterium; species Flavobacterium sp. UBA4197. The sequence goes on along the minus strand of NZ_DFUB01000013.1, from coordinate 66,319 downwards.
CGGCAATACGATATTCAGCTGACTGGTTGCAAAATCTATTATTTTTTGCAGGCCTTCCTCGTTTACCGAGCTTTCCAGAGCATGAAGATATCCGAACGTTTCTTTTTGCAGTTGCATCAAAAGTCCGCCCAGTAGTTTTTTATAACGTACAATTCCTTCAAAATGATTATAACAGACATTGTCAATGTTCTTTACAAAGACAATATCACTCGTTAGCCGGTTCAGGTTCTGTATCAGCGCACCATGTCCGCCGGGACGAAAGAACAAACGGTCATTATCCAGTCTAAACGGAGTATTATCCATCGCTACCGCTAAGGTGTCGGTCGATTTATCCTGAAAAGAATAGAACACCGCAGCATTCACATTGCTTTGTGAAACAGATTGTTCAAAACTGTCTTTATGTTCTTCCGATACCGTGAAATGGATTTTCGGTTTCCCATCCACATTAGTATATACCAGTGCTTCTTTTAAATGTTTATCGATAGGAGTAGTAATAAAATCTCCTTCCTGATGAAACGGCAGGATTCCTTTTGGTTTATTCAGGAAGTCAAATTTTTCCGTAGCCAGCATTGCCGTAATAAAATGGTAATACTTTTCATCCTGTGTAAAATCGTCATAGCCTTTGTGTATCCTTCTCACTTCATACAGCACACTTTCATAAAAAGGAAATTTCTCAATTCCTACCAGAAACACTGATAGCTCCGCCTCTTTTTTTCTGTTTATATAGGCATTGATGCTTTCTTTATGCAGTTTGAATTCGTTTAGGAAATCTACCAGAAATTTAAACATCCTGCTGGCAGCCCCGGATGCCGGAACGAATTTCTCAATTGAAAATGCGGCTTTATTGGCATCAAAGTAGTCCACCAACTGCTGGATCTGCTCTTCTTTAAAAGCTGCGATACCATCGTTTACTGTTGCAATTTTTGCGAGGTTAATTTTTGCGATTCCTTCATTAAAGAAACCCAATTGTCTCGCAATGCTGTCGATATTGGTTCCCTGTTCCCACATTTGCACAAAATCAGCAGCCGTGAATCCAATGGATCTGGCAGTGATTAGTCCGTTAACGGCTTTTACCGCTTTTTCGAAACGCGCTTCCTGGTTTCCGGAAAGCACTATATAGGGCTTGTTGTTTTCGTCCAAGGCTTTTTTAAAGCGTTCAAACGTTTCTTTTCTGTTTTCCGGCCGGTCTCTTAAGTCATCTTTTTCCCAGGGCACATCTACATCCGTCAGAAAGAAAAGGTCGTATTCGTGTTCGCGTGCGGCTTCGTCTAAAGCCTCATCACAAAATCCGTAGTAAATTTCAGAAAACACTTTGGTCACCATTAAGTTGGTGTCACAAAACAGGAGTTTGTTTGCCAATAAAACAGCTTCATTTTCCAGTTTTATCTGTCCAACGGCAATAGGGAGCATGTCGTTGGCATCGCAGATCTCTTTTTTTAAATCCCATTTTTGCTGTAGATAATCACGGGCAAACTCCGGTATCCAAATCGTATTGAAATGTACAGCCAGCTGTTTTGACAAGGTTGTTTTACCGGTACTTTCAGGACCGTACATGGTTATCTTTATCGTTTCTGAATATTGTTGTTTAAGATCTTTCTCCATTCTAAATAGGCAGAGATTGCCAAAATTGTAAATATTAAATATTGTAGCGACAACATCCCCAAACCTCTATAGGCATAAAGAGGCACTGCAATTATGTCGCCTATTATCCAAAGCGTCCAGTTTTCTATTTTTTTATTGGCCATATACCACATTCCTGTAAAAAACAGTCCTGATGCCAATATATCGATATAATTTTCGTGCTTAATTTCGTAATCCACGGCATTATAGATCGCGAAAATTATAACAATTGTCGTTAAAAACAATGCCATACCGATAATTTTTTCCCGAAGGCTTGTCCTGGAGATAAGCAGACTATCTTCTTCATTCCGCTTTCTTGACCAGTTGTACCAGCCGTAAACACTCATGATCGAGAAATAAATATTGATGATCATATCCCCTAAATAGCCTGCCTGAAAAAGCAAATAAACCGTGATTGTCGTTGCTATTAATCCTGTAGGATAGACCAGAATGTTTTCTTTTTTAGCATACCATACGCTGGCGATTCCAAATACAAATGCCAGGAATTCCAGAATGATCTGCAGTAGCGGTGCGTTCTTATAGGCGTTCAGAAAAAATTCGATCATACTTGTGCTTCCCTAAAAAAGTTAGTATCTTTTTCAAAAGCCGTCCCGATGACCAGCATAGTGGCACCAGCCTGGTAGAGGGCTTCCATTGTTTTTTGCGAACGGATACCACCGCCCACAATCAGCGGAATATCAATATTATCTGAAACGTCTTTTACCATGGCTAACGGCACATGATTTTCGGCGCCGCTTCCCGCTTCCAGGTAAATGAGCTTATTCCCCAGCATTTCTCCCGCCATAGCCGTTGCCACAGCAATTTCGGGTTTATCTTTAGGAATAGGTGTTGTACCGCTCATGTAGGAAACGGTGGTTTGCCTGCCGCTTTCCACCAGCAAATAGCCGGTTGCCATTACTTCCAGCTGTGTTTGTTTTAGCAAAGGAGCTGCCTGGACATGCTGCCCGATCAAATACTCCGGGTTGCGGCCGGAGAGCAGCGACAGGAATAAAATCCCGTCGGCTAAATTGGTAATATGGGAAGCATTGCTTGGAAAAAGCAAAACCGGAACAGTTAATGCTGCTTTCAGTTCCCGGATGATCTCCTCCTGCGTGTCTGAAAAAAGCAGGCTTCCTCCGATAAAAATATGGGTCGCCGGAGCGTTTTTAATTTTTGTAATGAGATCCGCTAATTGTGCTAATTGTATCTTATCCGGATCCAGTAAAATTGCCAGTAGTTTTCTGCCTTCTCTTTTTGCTGCAACTATTTCGGCGTAAATTTTGTTCATGCTATTTTCTTTTATCTTGTTCTAAAGCATAAACCAGCGTAAAATCTTCAATTTCTTCAAAGTAAAACTGGAAATCTTTTTTAAAATCTTCTTTTCGAACGGTAGCCAGTCCTTTTTTATCTGCTAACTGAAAAGGATGTACGGTCATATTATCTTTAAAACTAAGGCTTTTCGAGTTACACATTTTGTATTTTGCTTCTTTCGCGCCCCATATAACGGTTAGTTTACGGATATAGTCATCTGCTGTTTTATCTAAAAACGAGAATTCCGTATCCATAAATTTATCGGCTATTTTACTTATTTTATCCCTGCGCAGTTCCATATCGATGCCCACATTGTCATAACCCACAATTATTGCCGCAAAACTATAGGAATGAGTTATCGAAATATGTTTACCGTCTTTTAAATGCGGTTTTCCAAATTCATCATAATACAAATCAAAATCGTCATACCCCAATGCTTCCAACAGGTTCCGCACACTTAAAAATCCTCTTTGATGCTGCTCGGATTTCATCCCTTCCACCCGGGTCAGACTGGAATCTTTTAAAGGTTTGTTCCGGAACAGTTCTTCCAAAGTTTCGGTAATTTTCCATACCAGAACCTTTGTATTACTATCTATTTCTATCGTTTTATACAGCGGCATCAGAGCGTATTTGATTTTAAGTTTACAACTTGTTAATTTATTTTTCTGAAAGTTAACACTTTAGCATCTTTAAACAAATGCTAATTATCAATCAATCCTATATATTTTAAAAAGTAATTCCGTAAATTTGCACTAAATTTTTTGTAAATACAAATATAGAGTAGATGAGCACAAAAACATTGCCTTTCGTGGCTTACAAAGTAAAAGATATTTCCCTTGCAGCCTGGGGAAGAAAAGAAATTGAATTAGCAGAAGCAGAGATGCCGGGATTAATGGCTCTTCGTGCTGAATATAAAGAGGAGCAGCCTCTTAAAGGTGCTCGTATCGCAGGTTGTCTTCACATGACTATCCAGACTGCCGTTTTAATTGAAACTTTAATTGCTTTAGGAGCTGAAGTTACCTGGAGTTCTTGTAATATTTTCTCCACTCAGGATCAGGCAGCAGCAGCAATTGCAGCAGCAGGTATTCAGGTTTATGCCTGGAAAGGATTAAACGAAGAGGATTTTGACTGGTGTATTGAGCAGACTTTATTCTTCGGAGAAGACAGACAGCCTTTAAACATGATTTTAGATGACGGTGGTGATTTAACGAATATGGTTATTGACCGTTACCCGGAATTAATCCCTGGAATCAAAGGTTTATCGGAAGAGACTACAACCGGAGTTCACCGTTTATACGAAAGAGTTAAAAACGGAACGTTACCAATGCCGGCTATTAACGTAAACGATTCTGTTACAAAATCTAAATTTGACAACAAATACGGATGTAAAGAAAGTGCTGTAGATGCAATTCGTCGTGCAACAGACTTAATGTTAGCCGGAAAAAGAGTTGTTGTTTGCGGATATGGTGATGTTGGAAAAGGAACTGCCGCTTCTTTCCGTGGAGCAGGTTCTATTGTTACCGTAACGGAAATTGATCCGATCTGTGCTTTACAAGCTGCTATGGACGGGTATGAAGTTAAAAAATTAGACACTGTAGTAGGAAATGCTGATATCATCATCACGACAACAGGAAATAAAGATATTGTTGTTGGAAGACATTTCGAGCAAATGAAAGATAAAACTATCGTTTGTAACATTGGTCACTTTGACAATGAAATTGACATGGCATGGTTAAACAAAAACCACGGTGCTTCTAAAATCGAAATCAAACCTCAGGTTGACAAATACACCATTAACGGAGTGGATATCATTATCCTTGCTGAAGGTCGTTTAGTAAACTTAGGTTGTGCTACAGGTCACCCAAGTTTCGTGATGAGTAACTCTTTCACCAACCAGACGTTGGCACAAATCGAGTTATGGAACCACAGCGATAAATATGAAAACCAGGTTTATATGCTACCAAAACACCTGGATGAAAAAGTAGCCGCTTTACACCTTGCAAAATTAGGTGTTGAGTTAGAAACATTAAACACAGAGCAGGCAGCTTATATTGGTGTTGAGGTACAAGGTCCATTCAAACCGGAATACTACAGATACTAAGCCGTATCGTTATAATAAACAAAACCCCTTACAGCTTGTAAGGGGTTTTTATTTACCTGTTTCTCAAATATTTCCGCATAAAAAAAGCCCGTTTCTTAGAAACGGGCTTTTTAATATTTTCTCTTGTAAGATATAAATTCTTATGCTTCGAATGGAATTACAGAAACGAAAGATTTGTTATCTCCTTTTTTCTGAAATTTCACAACTCCATCAACTTTTGCATGTAAAGTATGATCTTTACCCATGTAAACGTTTTCACCTGGATTGTGCTTAGAACCTCTTTGTCTTACGATAATGTTTCCAGCAATTGCAGCTTGACCACCAAAAATCTTAACACCTAAACGTTTCGATTCTGATTCTCTACCATTCTTGGAACTACCGACACCTTTCTTGTGAGCCATGACGTATTAGTTTTTAATGTTAATTATTCTTCTGTAGCTTCCGCTTTTTTAGTCGCTTTTTTCTTTGGAGCTCCACCTGCAACGATTCCCTCGATTACAATTTGAGTTAAAGATTGTCTGTGACCGTTTTTCTTTTTGTAACCTTTTCTTCTTTTCTTTTTGAAAACGATTACTTTATCACCTTTTAAGTGTTGTAACACTTTAGCTTCTACTGAAGCACCTTCTACAGCTGGGGCGCCTAAAGTTACATTCCCTTTGTCATCCAATAAAAGAACTTTGTCAAAAGTAACTTTTGCTCCTTCTTCAGATGCTAAACGGTGAACATAAACCTTTTGGTCTTTGCTTACTTTGAATTGTTGCCCTGCTATCTCTACGATTGCGTACATAACAATAATGTTTAATTAATTTTTTAAGAGTGCAAATATACAACTAATTCTTTATGATACAACCCTATATGCACAAATTTCACAATCCCGCAACAGGAAAGTAACTTAATTCTCAAAATTACGGGAAATCATCACTTTTAAATGTAACAATTTGCCGAAATTGCACACCTATACGAATATCCAAAATAAATTATTAATTTTTATGAAAAAATCTTTGATGGCTTTGAGTTCCCTTCTGATGCTTGGCGGCGTAGCTTCGGCGCAGAAAGTAGCGTTTGAAGAATACAATTTAGACAACGGACTGCATGTGATTTTACACAAAGACCCTTCCGCTCCGGTAGTGGTTACTTCGGTAATGTATCACGTTGGTGCAAAAGACGAAAACCCGGACAGAACTGGTTTTGCACACTTTTTTGAACACCTTTTATTTGAAGGTACTAAAAATATCGCAAGAGGAGAATGGTTTAAAATTGTAACGGCTAATGGCGGTAACAATAATGCCAATACTTCTGACGACAGAACGTATTACTACGAGGTTTTCCCTTCCAACAACCTGGAGTTAGCCTTATGGATGGAATCGGAAAGACTAATGCATCCGGTAATCAATCAAATTGGTGTTGACACTCAGAACGAAGTTGTTAAAGAAGAAAAAAGATTACGTGTTGACAACCAGCCTTACGGAAACTTATTCACTGAGGTTAAGAAAAACATCTTTACAAAACACCCTTACCGTTGGGCACCTATCGGTTCTATGGAGCATTTAGATGCTGCAACACTTCAGGAATTCCAGGCTTTCAACAAAAAGTTCTACATTCCTAACAATGCGGTTCTGGTTGTAGCCGGAGATTTCGATAGCGCTCAGGCAAAACAATGGATTCAGAACTATTTCGGACCAATCCAAAAAGGTACGCCTATCACGCGTCAGAAAATTGAAGAGACTCCGATAACACAAACAATCCACGCAACATACCAGGATCCGAACATCCAGATCCCAATGGCTGTTACGGCTTACAGAACACCGTCTATGAAAACACATGACGCCAGAGTACTGGACATGATTTCTTCTATTCTTTCTGACGGAAAAAGTTCAAGATTATACAAAAAGTTAGTTGACGATAAGAAAATGGCGCTTCAAATTGGCGCTTTCAACTACAGCCAGGAAGATTATGGTGTGTATTTCATCTACGGATTACCACAAAGCCCGACAACTCCTGCTGAATTAATTAAAGGTATGGACGAAGAAATCGTTAAGCTTCAAACGGAATTGATTTCTGAAAAAGATTTTCAGAAATTACAAAACAAGTTTGAAAACCAATACGTAAACAGCAATTCAAACTTAGAAGGTGTTGCAGAGAACCTGGCTTCTTTCTACTTACTTTATGGCGATGTGAACCTAGTAAATACTGAAATCGACATTTACCGTTCCATCACCCGTGAAGAAATCAGAGATGTTGCTAAAAAGTATTTAAATCCAAACCAACGTTTGATTTTAGATTATGTTCCAGCAAAAGATAAAGCACAAAACTAAGCAGCCAATAATCATGAAGAAAATAATATATATAGCAGCGAGCTTGTTTTTAACGATTACTATGCAAGCACAAGACAGACCTCAACCAAAACCGGGACCGGCTCCAACAATCAATGTTAAAAAACCGGAAACCTTCACTTTAAAGAATGGTTTAAAAGTAATGGTAGTAGAAAACCATAAACTACCGAGAGTTACTTATTCCTTAACACTGGACAACCCTCCGTATGCGGAAGGTGACAAAAAAGGTGTAGCCGATTTAACCAGCAGCATGATTGGTAAAGGTACCCGAAAAATATCTAAAGACGCTTTTAACGAAGAAATCGATTTCTTAGGCGCAAACATCAACTTCTCTTCCGGCGGAGCTTCTGCCAGCGGATTGTCTAAATATTCCGGAAAAATCCTGGAATTAATGGCTGATGGTGCTTTAAACCCTGTTTTCACTCAGGAAGAATTCGACAAGGAAAAAGCAAAATTACTGGAAGGAATAAAATCGCAGGAAAAAAGTGTTACGGCTGTTGCCGGACGTGTTGAAAACGTTCTGGCTTTCGGAAAAACACATCCAAGCGGAGAATATTTAAGCGAAGAAACGATCAACAAAGTAACGTTAAACGATGTGGTTTTAAACTACAACACATATTTTGTTCCGGGTAATGCTTATCTGGTAATTATTGGTGATGTGAACACAAAAGATACCAAGAAAATGGTTGAAAAACTTTTCGGTTCATGGAAAAAAGCGATTGCACCGCAGTTGGTTTATTCCGATCCAAAAAACGTACAGTACACTCAAATCAATTTTGTAGACATGCCAAATGCGGTACAGTCGGAAATTGCTTTAGTAAATACGGTTAACATCAAAATGACGGATAAAGAATATTTCGCTTCTCTTTTAGCCAACCAGATCCTTGGTGGTGGTGGTGAAGGAAGATTATTCTTAAACCTTCGTGAAAAACACGGATGGACCTATGGCGCTTATTCTTCTATCGGATCCGGAAAATACGTTACAAAATTCCGTTCTTCTGCTTCTGTTAGAAATGCAGTTACCGACAGTGCTGTAGTAGAGTTCTTCAACGAATTAAAAAGAATCAAAACAGACCTTGTTTCTGCTGAAGATTTAAAAAATGCAAAAGCAAAATACATCGGAAACTTTGTAATGCAAATTGAAAAACCGGCTACAATTGCCCGTTATGCTTTAAACACTGCAACTCAAAACTTACCGGAAGATTTCTACGAGAACTACATTAAAAACATTAACGCCGTTACTCCGGAAGATATTAAAAATGCCGCTAACAAATTCTTTTTATCAGACAACACCAGAGTTGTGGTTGTCGGTAAAGCTGCAGATGTATTGTCAGGATTAGAGTCTTTAAAAATTCCTATTTTCTATTTCGACAAATTCGGTAATGCTACAGAAAAACCAGTGGTAAACAAACCAATTCCTGCCGGTGTTACTGCAAAAACAGTATTTGACAACTACATCAAAGCTATTGGTGGTGAAAAAGCCGTTGCCGGCATTAAATCTATCGCTACTACAGCTACAGCTACAATCCAGGGACAAGCTTTGGAAATGACTTCCAAACACACTTCAGACAACAAGTCATTGTTTGAAATGAAAGTTGCCGGAATGACAATGTCCAAACAAGTTGTAAACGACAAAGCGGCTTATGCTATTCAACAAGGTCAGCGAAAAGATTTCACTGCAGAAGAATTCAAAGAGAAAAAAGAAAGTGCTGCTGCATTCCCGGAATTGGCTTTAGCGAAAAAAGCAGATTTAAAAATCAAAGCTATCGAAAGCATTAACGGTAAAGATGCTTATGCTATCGAAAACGGAAAAAGCACATTATATTATGATGTAAAAACCGGTTTAAAAGTAGCGGAAGCAAAAACACTTGAAAGAGCTGGTCAGAAAATGACACAAATGATTACTTACGGAGATTACAAAGATGTAAAAGGAATTAAAGTTCCTTACAAAATGGTAATGAACGTTGGAATGGATTTAGACTTTACAACTTCTGATGTAAAAATCAACGAAGGTGTAACACCAGCTGATTTCCAATAATCACAAAATACAATATCATAAAAAAGACCGCCTTCCGGCGGTCTTTTTCTTTATTTCCTGCTGGAGAAATACACTCCGACTAAAATTATCAGGGCCCCTACAATCTGGAAGAATTCCATTTTTTCATGATCCAATATACCCCACACAAAAGCGACCACCGGAATTAAATAGGTAACGGAAGACGCAAAAATGGGCGATGAGATCTGTATTAACCGGAAAAAGACAATGTTTGCAATTCCAGTCCCTACAATACCCAGAATAGCAATATACATCGCCGACTCCTGAACTTCCGGTTTACCGGCAACCTGAAAGAAATCGGTACAGGACAGCACTATCAATGCCGGAATGGTCAGCACAACAAAGTTCCCGGTAGTAATACTCAGCGTATTCAGATCGGAAAGGTATTTTTTAATCAGATTAACATTCATTGCATAGCAGATTGCCGCCACGACCACAAACAAGGTATAATAGTAATTCTGATTGGGATTGCTCTGCGCTCCGGAATAAATGAGCAGCACACAGCCTATCAGCCCTATCAGTACACCGAAGAATTGTCTTCGCTGAAATTCCAGCCCGAAAACAAAAGCACCGAGCAATAAGGTATTCAGCGGTGTTAACGAATTCAGAATCGCACTGGTTGAACTGCTGATTTCCGTTTGGGCAATAGAAAAAAGAAACACCGGCATAAATGTTCCCACAAAAGCCGTCAGCGCAATATATTTCCATTTTCCCAGCGGAATTTTCGGCAGGCTTCTAAATCCTATCAGCAGCAAAAAGGCAGCAGCAAACAATATCCGTAAAGCTCCCAGCTGAAAAGGCGATAATCCGACCAATCCTCTTTTGATTAAAATAAAAGAACTCCCCCATATCAGGGAAAGCCCTATCAGTAAAACCCACTTTAGCTGTTTTGTCATTTTCTATCAATTTTAAGGTGTAAAATTCCAATATTAAAACGAAAAAACGCCTGTTTTTTTATAATTTTGTAACTCTTTACAAAAGAGCTTTTTAATCTTAAAAAAAACACCATCATGAATTTCACAAAAAAAATAGCTGTATTTGCTTTAACCGCTTTTGTATTGGTTAGTTGTAAAAAAGAAGATAAAAACACTACTCCAGCAACCGCAACAGAAGCGTCAAAAGACGTAGCAGCAAAAATGGAAACAGCCAGCATGAACATTGAAGGAATGACCTGCGCTATGGGCTGTGCAGCCACCATTGAAAATAAATTATCCCACCTGGAAGGTGTTACTTCTGCCAAAGTTGATTTTGAAACCAAAACAGCTACTGTAGAATTTGATGCAAACAAACAGTCAACTACTTCCCTGACACAAACTGTTGAAGGTGTTGCCGACGGAAAAACATACAAAGTTACCAGCGTAAAATCATCCGGTGACAAAGCAATGGTTATGGATCAGGAACCGAAAAAAGCAGAAGGTAAAAAATGCTGTTCGGCTGATGCTAAAAAATCATGTTCCGATAAAAAAGGAGACGCTCCTAAAAGCTGTGCCGCTGACGCTAAAAAAGACACTGACGTTAAAAAGGCATAACCGGACACATAGTATAAAAAAAAGCGAACTGAATAGTTCGCTTTTTTTTATTTCCATCGTATGCTTTGCATGATTTCCCGCATGTCGTTTTTAATATAACTTGCCGCCGGCATAATGGAATCAAAATTTGGTTTTGCATAAAAATAAACCGATCCCACAATAAAATGCTTCGTACTGTCCGTTACATAAAACTGTGCATTCGTAGCCGCATCGCCGCCCACCTGGTAAAACATTCCGTAAACTTTATCTTTACGGTTCACAAACGGCTGTTCCTGTATATCGTCCGCTTTAATAACGTGCTCATACGTTAGTTTCTGCGCATCTCTTAACAGGACATCAATATTATTATTTACCGGCTTATAATCGATGTAAATGGTCCCTTTCATTTTCGGATACACAATATTAAAGCCACAGGCTCCTTTTTCGGTTATCTTCGTCAGCGTATTCACATCAAAAGTAAAAGCGCAGCCATCCGTAAACATTCTGTATTCCGGCATAGGGTATTCCAATCGCAGGTGTGCTTTTGGCTTTGGCACTACATCACCCTTGCAGGCTGTAAACAAGAAGCCTATTCCCATTAGCAGCAATAATCCGGTATTTCTTAATTTTCTATTCATTTTTTAAAGCAGTGTAACTTTAATTTGTTTCACACGGCGTTTATCGACCGATTCGACGGTAAATATACAATCTGCAAAATTTATTTTCTGGTGCTTTTTTGGAAAATTTCCGGAAATCTCTAAAATAAATCCGGCCAAAGTTTCCGATTCCCCTTTATTGGCTTCAAAAACCTCTTCATCGACCGGGACGATCCTGTAAAAATCTTTCAGGCTTATCTTCCCTTCAAACAGGAAGTTTTTGGCATCAATCTGCGAAAAGACAATATCTTCATCATCAAACTCATCACTGATATCTCCCACAATTTCTTCCAGTATGTCTTCCAGCGATATCAGGCCGGAGGTTCCGCCATATTCATCAACTACTATTGCCAGATGGTTTTTCATACCCTGAAATTCCTTTAGCAGGTTATCGAGTTTTTTATTTTCGGGAACAAAAAACGGACTCCTTAATAAGGTCTGCCATTCAAAATCGGTTTTATCAATATGTGGGATCAGGTCTTTTACAAACAAAACACCCTCAATATGATCGATATCTTCTTTATAAACCGGTATTCTCGAATAGCCTTTGTCTACGATCTTAGCAAAAATCTCTTCAAATGTTTCTTCAATATTTAAGGCAAAAACATCAATACGGGGACTCATAACCTGGCGCACTTCCGTATTACCGAAGGTTACTATGCCTTCCAGTATTTTCTGTTCTTCTTTGGTTGCATCGCCATAGTCGGTCATTTCCAATGCCTGCGACAGCTGATCTACCGAAAAGTTTTCTTTTTCTTTCCCTATTTTTTTATGCAGATACAGGATGATCTGCCGAAGCGGAACACTTACCGGCGTTAGCAGTCCGGTTAAAAAAACCACAAACGTGCTGACCCCTTTGGCAAATTTTACATTATTCCGGGTGGCATACATTTTAGGCAGTACTTCCCCAAAAAACAGGATCAATACCGCCACTATGGCAATTTCAAGGATTACTTTCGTGCTCAGCGCCATTCCTTCGGAAAAAACGCGGTTTCCAAAATAGGAAAAAAGCACCACTATTGTAATGTTCAGAAAGTTATTGGCGACCAGAAAAGTCATGGACAGCTTTTTGGGTGTTTCCAAAAGCCTGCTGATTTGTTTTCCTTTATTCGTATTGGCCGATATTAAATCGTCAATCTCTTTTCTATTCAGGGAAAAAATAGCGACTTCTGCACCGGAAACCAATGCAGAACAAAACAACAGGAAAAGTATTCCTATTATTAAAAAAATAAGGTGAAAATCTATTATACTTATTAAACTGACGGGGCCTGGGTCCAAATCAAATCAATTTAGTTAAACAATTAAAACGGCATGTCATCATTCTGACCTGACGTATTTGGCCCGTCAAAAGAAGGCTTCGAAGGATCTGATGACGAAGAGAATCCCTGTTTATTGTTTTCAATTTCCTTTTTAGTTGTTAAAAAAGTAAATTCCGTAACCTGGATTTCTGTTGTATATTTTGTAGTTCCGTCTTCTGCCTGCCATTGTCTGGACTTGATACGCCCTTCTACATAAATCTTATCTCCTTTAGAAAGATATTTTTCACATATTTCAGCCGCTTTATTTCTGACCACAAGATTGTGCCATTCCGTAGAAGTGATTCTCTCGTTAGTGGATTTGTTAATATAGACCTCATTAGTAGCCAAAGGGAAACGTCCTATACAATTTCCGCCTTCGAAATAATGCATTTTTACATCATCTCCCAAATGTCCTATTAACATAACTTTATTTACCGTTCCGTTCATGGCTGATACCTGTTTTATTCACTCAAATATACTAATTTCTATTCACTTTGCTCTATACTCTTCAATAAAATTATAGATCACTATCGGGAAGGGCAGCTTTTCAATCTCCGGAAAAGACATTCCGCCAACCAGTGGCTTATCTGTTTTCAGCTCCCAAAAATGGATGTGCAGGTGTTGGTGCGAAAGTTTATGGATTATTTTTTTAGTGTTCAGCAACCTCAGAACCGATGTTTCAATTCCCTCCCTGCTCCAATCCTGCCCGCTGTTTTGCAGCAGCCCCGCCATTTCCTCCTGCCCTATATCCTGACTGGTTTCAAACAGCGGAAATTCATATAATCCATGCCAGATCCCTTTTGCTTCCCTTTTCGCAACCAGCGATCTTTCATTGGCATCCTTTAAAATAAGGTAATTAAAATAGCGGTTAACAACTTTTGTCTTTTTTAATTTCACCGGCAGGCTGTCTACTTTTTTCTTTTGCAATGCCACACAACTGTCATTAAAAACGCAGCTTCCGCAATCCGGATTCCTCGGCACACATTGCAAAGCACCAAATTCCATCATCGCCTGATTAAACAAGGACGCCTGTTCTTTGGGCAACAAAGCTGCCGCCAGCTCTTTAAATTCTTTTTTAGCCGCCGGAGAGGCAATATCCGTTTCCACATCAAAATAGCGGGACAACACCCGGAACACATTACCGTCTACCACCGGAACAGGCTCACCATAAGCAATGGAAGCGATTGCGGCGGCCGTATATTCACCTACTCCTTTTAATGTTAGCAACTCCTTATAAGTACCGGGAAATACCCCATCCATTTCATACGCAACCTGTTTGGCCGTAGCATGAAGGTTACGGGCACGGGAATAATACCCCAAACCCTGCCAGAGTTTTAACACTTGTTCCTCTTCGGCATCTGCCAGATCACGAACCGTTGGAAAAGCCTCCGTAAAAGACAAAAAATAGGGCAAACCCTGCGCAACTCGCGTTTGTTGCAACATGATTTCTGACAGCCAAATAGGATACGGATTCGTTGTTTTTCTCCAGGGTAAATCACGTTTATTTTGTAAATACCATTGAATTAACAAGTTAGTAAAATGCATTCTAAAAAATTAGTCAACAAAAATAAAACTTTATGTAATTAAATTTTAATCAATTAAGGTTGAAATATTGTATTTTTAATTGCTATATTTGCAAACTCAAAAAATTACACATCAATATAAATCGAAAGAAAATGACGAAAGCAGACATCGTAGCGAAAATTTCCGAAAAATTGGGTCTAGAAAAAGGAGATGTACAAGCAACAGTTGAGTCTTTTATGGACGAAGTAAAAAACTCATTAGAAACTGGTGACAATGTATACTTAAGAGGTTTTGGTAGCTTTATCATCAAAACAAGAGCAGAAAAAACAGGTAGAAATATCTCTAAAAACACTACAATAAAGATTCCTGCCCACAACATTCCAGCTTTCAAACCAGCAAAAATTTTTGTTGATGGCGTGAAAACGAATACTGAAGTAAAAGTTAACTAATTTATTAATCACTAAACACTACAATTTATGCCAAGTGGTAAAAAAAGAAAAAGACATAAGGTAGCGACTCACAAACGTAAAAAAAGAGCGAGAGCTAACCGTCACAAGAAGAAAAAGTAGTTTAAAACTACTTTTTTCTTTTTAAAGTTTAAAGTTCATTGAAATTGAAATTATCGTATTTGGCTCAAAAAAGAGCGATTTATATTACAAATCGGTTTTTTAACACCTCAAATCTTTAATTTCGCGGGTTTAACCTGTAAATTAATGTTTAATCCATCTATACGTTTAGTTGCTGTTTTGCCTTGCAAAACACAATGGTCATGTATGGATAAAAATGTACCATGTGAACAAGGAATTAATTATCCGATCTGGTTCAGATGCTGTAGATTTTGCCTTATTAAAAGATGGAAAACTAATTGAATTACACAAAGAAGAGGGCGACAAAAACGGCAACGGCTTTCAGGTGGGCGATATTTTTATTGCCAAAATCAGGAAACCGGTTGCGGGACTAAACGCTGCTTTTGTAAATGTAGGCTTTGAAAAAGATGCCTTTTTACATTATCACGATTTAGGACCAAACCTATCTTCTTTAATAAAATTCATAAAACTTGTAAGCGCAGGTAAAATAAAAGATTTCTCCCTAAAAAACTTTCCTTTTGAACCTGAAATCAACAAAGATGGCGCCATCTCTGATGTATTAAGCGCCAACCAGTCGATTTTAGTTCAAGTAGTTAAAGAACCCATATCCACAAAAGGCCCGAGAATAAGCTCAGAGCTTTCTTTAGCCGGCAGGTATGTCGTTTTAGTTCCTTTTTCGGACCGGATTTCGATTTCTCAAAAAATCGAATCCAAAGAAGAAAAAGACCGCTTAAAACGTTTGGTTCAATCTATCAAACCAAAAGGATTTGGTGTTATTGTCAGAACAGTAGCAGAAGGCAAAAAAGTAGCTGAACTTGACAAAGACTTACAAAATTTACTGGACAAATGGACAGCAATGTGTAAGCGAATCCCTACAGCTCATCATCCTTCAAAAGTATTAGGTGAACTCAACAGAGCCTCCTCAATATTGAGAGATGTATTTAATGATACCTTTACCGGTATTCACATAGATGATGAGGATCTGTATTATCAAACAAAGGAGTATTTGCAAGAAATAGCTCCTTCAAAAGTATCTATTGTTAAGCATTATCAATCGAAAGAGTTACCTCTTTTTGAGAAATACAATATAGAGCGACAAATTAAAACGTCATTTGGAAGAACGGTTTCTATGAGTAAAGGAGCTTACTTAATCATAGAACACACCGAAGCATTACACGTCATTGACGTTAACAGCGGTAATCGTTCCAACAAAGCGCAAAATCAGGAAGACACTGCTCTTGAAGTTAATCTGATAGCTGCTGCAGAAATTGCAAGACAGCTGCGATTAAGAGATATGGGTGGTATTATTGTAGTCGATTTTATCGATATGTCCAATCCTGACAACCGCAAAGTACTCTATGATTTCTTAAAAGAAGAAATGAGCGATGACAAAGCAAAACATAAAATCTTGCCTCCTAGTAAATTTGGATTAATTCAAATCACTAGACAAAGAGTCAGACCTGAAGTTAATATCAAAACAAGAGAAGAAAACCCGAATAATGAAAACGGGGAAATCGAAGCTCCAATCTTGATTGTTGATAAGATATCAGCTGATCTAGAAAGAATTTTAAAGGATCACAGCAAAGTGGTTCTGAATGCGCATCCATTCGTGGCTGCATACCTTACAAAAGGTTTTCCATCATTACGTTCAAAATGGTTTTTTGAACATAAAAAATGGGTGAAAATTATACCTCGTGATGCTTACACGTATTTAGAATACCATTTCTTTGACAAACAGGGAAATGAAATTAAATAAACTAAAAAACCGCTATTCTTAACTGATTAGCGGTTTTTTTATATCTGTATATTATCGTTTTTTCTTAAAGAACTCCTTCATTAAAGCAGCACATTCATTTTCCATAACTCCGCCGGTAACAAGCGTTTTGGGATGCAGCTGTGTTCCCATTTTCTGAAATCCGCGCTGTTCATCGCGGGCACCAAATACGATTTTAGAAATCTGGCTCCAGTATAACGCCCCCGCACACATCTGGCAGGGCTCCAGCGTTACATAAAGCGTGCAGTCTTTCAGGTATTTCCCGCCTAAAAAATTAGCCGATGCAGTAATTGCCTGCATTTCGGCATGTGCCGTAACATCGTTTAACAACTCCGTCAGGTTATGGCTTCTGGCAATAACCCGATTGTCTATAACCACTATGGCGCCTACAGGAATCTCCCCTTTTTCAAAGGCAATTTCGGCCTCCTGCAAAGCCTTTTTCATAAAATAATCGTCGGTGAAAATATTTTCCATAAAAACAAAAATACAATTTCAAATTGTACCTTTGCTGCATGTCCGAAAAACTCTTACCAAATATTCAATCTCCAGTCGATTTACGGCAGCTTCCGGTTGAACAACTTCCGGTTTTAGCACAGGAATTACGCGACTTTATAATTGATATTGTTGCTGTCAAAGAAGGCCATTTAGGCGCAAGCCTTGGAGTAGTCGAACTTACGATAGCGCTTCATTATATTTTCAATACCCCTGAAGATTTATTGGTCTGGGATGTAGGCCATCAGGCTTACGGACATAAAATACTGACTGAAAGAGCCGAAATATTTCATACGAACCGCCAGCTGAACGGCATATCCGGTTTCCCGAAACGCAGCGAAAGCATTTACGATACTTTTGGTGTCGGGCATTCCTCCACGGCAATATCGGCCGCACTCGGAATGGCCATTGCTTCCAACCTGAAAGGAGAAACGGAAAAACAGCACATCGCCGTAATTGGCGATGCTTCCATAGCTTCCGGAATGGCTTTTGAAGGACTGAATCACGCCGGGGTAACCGATGCCAATTTACTGGTTATCCTGAATGACAATGCCATTGGGATAGATCCCAGCGTAGGCGCTCTTAAAGATTACCTGACTTCGGTAAAAGCCGGAAAAAATCCGAAAGAGAACAACATGATCAGTTCCCTGAATTTTGATTATTCCGGTCCTATTGACGGTCATGACATCCCTCTTTTGCTAAGTGAGCTGAACCGTCTTAAAAATAAAAAAGGTCCAAAATTCCTTCATATTATCACCACCAAAGGAAAAGGACTGGAACAGGCCGAAAAAGATCAGGTGAAATACCATGCGCCCGGAAAATTCGACAAAGTAACCGGTGAGATAATTCCCAAATCCGAAGATCATCTGCCGCCAAAATTCCAGGATGTTTTTGGTTTAACCCTAGTGGAACTGGCCCGACAGAATGAAAAAATAATCGGCATCACACCCGCTATGCCAACCGGTTCTTCCATGAAATTCATGATGGAGGAAATCCCGTCGCGTGCCTTTGACGTGGGCATAGCCGAACAGCATGCCGTAACACTGGCCGCCGGAATGGCAACACAGGGAATGGTTGTTTTTTGCAACATTTATTCTACCTTTTTACAACGGGCTTACGACCAGGTCATCCACGATGTGGCACTACAGGATCTTCCGGTAATTTTTTGCCTGGACCGGGCAGGGCTTGTCGGCGAAGACGGCGCAACCCACCAGGGTGTATTTGACATTGCCTATCTGAGCTGTATTCCGAACCTTATCCTGTTTGCTCCGCTTAATGAGATCGAACTGAGAAACGGGATGTACACCGCACAGACAGGACTGGAACATCCTATTGCGATACGCTATCCGAGAGGAAGAGGCTATATCCGCAACTGGCAGCTGCCTTTTGAAAAAATTGAGATCGGCAAAGCCAGACTATTGCAAAAAGGCACCCAAACAGCCATACTATCCACCGGCACAATCGGCAATAATATTACTGCGGCTTTAAACGAAATACAGGATGCGGCTTTATTTTCGCATTATCATTTTCCTTTTATAAAACCACTGGATGAACAAAGCCTGCATGAAATCTGCAACACACACACCACCATCATAACCATTGAGGATGGCAGCATCATCGGCGGCTTCGGCAGTCTTGTTACTGCTTTTATAACCGATAATAATTACCCTGTAAGTGTTAAAAAACTGGGGGTACCGGATTTTTTCATTGAACACGGCACAGTTATTGAGCAACAACAAAGTTGCAAAATTGACGTTATCAGTTTGAAGAATTTTTTATCAAGCCTCTGAATGTAAGCACTTTTGCCTATTACAAAATTAAAAACTCTATTTGATCATGAAAATTACTCCGTATCTAATCGGATTACTTTTTATTTTAACTATTTCAAAAAGTAATGCACAAGACGTTGTAAGAACAACAATCCCCGACACCACCACTTACTGGCACAAAAAGAACGTTATCGGCCTCGATTTCAGCCAGATTGCCTTTATCAATTGGAGCGTCGGAGGAAACAACTCCATTTCCGGCCTTTTAAAGGGTGCTTTCCTAAGAAACTACACCAAAGGCAATCTTAGATGGAAAAACGAATTAATCGTGCGCTATGGCGTAAATAAGCAGGAAGAAAGGGAATTACGGAAAACGGATGATGCGGTACAGCTTAATTCCACCATCGGATACCGTCATGATAGTATTTCAAACTGGTACCACAGTGCAAAATTAAATTTCAACACGCAGTTCACAAGCGGTTATGCTTACCCCAATACGGATCTGGCAATTTCCAAGGCTTTTGCCCCGGCTTACTGGTTTCTGGGTGTAGGAGCAGAATATTCCAATAAAGAAAAAAAGCTGAATGCCTATTTTTCTCCGCTGACACAAAAAACCACTTTAGTACTGGATCAGCGTTTAGCCGACCAGGGGGCTTTCGGGGTTGACAAAGCGGTTTATGACGCAGATGGCAATCTGATCAGGCATGGTAAAAAGTCCCGGACAGAAGTCGGAATTTTAGTCACCAACCAATGGAAGAATGAAATCTATAAAAATATTTTCCTGGATCATCGATTAAGCCTTTATACCGATTACCTGAATAATTTTGGCAATGTCGATGTAGACTGGCAGGTACAGCTTGATCTGGTCGTAAATCAATATGTAAAAGCCAATATCGGTACCAATCTCGTTTATGACGATGACATCAAATCGAAAAAGGAGATAGACGGCGTACAGGTTACACAAGGTCCTAAAATCCAGTTTAAACAATTACTCGGTGTAGGATTGAGCTATACTTTTTAAAAACAAAAAAGGTTCCTTTCGGAACCTTTTTTATTAGAATTAATTTAATATAACCTTCTTCGTATAACTTAGATTATCTCCGTCAATCTTAAGAATATACATTCCTGATTGTAATCCTTTCAGATTTATTGTTTTTTCGATATTGAAGTCGTCAACTTTTTGGTTGTACACTTTTCTACCGTTTATATCAAATACTTCAAGTGTCACTTTTCCGCTGTAGTTTCCAATAAACACATTGAACGTACCGTTTGAAGGGTTAGGATATACCTTGATCATATCTTCATTCTGGAAATAGTCTACTGCTAACGTACAGTTAGGCCCCTGTGGTGGCGTTGTAAAATCTTCCACCTGGTCGTTAATACCGGCAATACCGGAATTGGTTCCAGCCGAAGCATTAACACCCAATCCTCTTCTTGCAAATACATCCCAGATCATACAGAAATCCTGTCCGCCTGTCGTTGCCTGATCTGCTGCAATAATAGCATTTCTACCGGAAACGAATGAAGGGTTACAAGGCTGTAATTTTAAAGCGTCAATAACCAGTCTTAAAACTTTGTTATTTCCACCGGTACCAGTGTACATATTCGCATCGTATCCGTATTTGTTAACATAAGCCCAGGCTAAATCCCATAATACACTAGCCCAAACCGTTCCTACAGCGTGAACATCAATTCTTGTTGTTCCGTTAGCGTCTACATAGGTTAAACCATTTGTATCTCCGTAAGTAAGCGGGTTAATAGCTAAATCCGTTGAATATTTAAAAGCACGGATTCCTCTTCCGTCTGTAGGCTGATTGGCTAAGAAAGTAGCAATACCTTTACCAACAACCGGAGAATCACCAGCTTTCATCTGCAACATATAAGCAAAGAAATCTGACCATCCTTCTCCCATTTGCTCTGAACTTGTTAAACAAGCCGCATTAGCCGGTCCGCCGGTTAAACGGGAAGAAACACCATGTCCGTATTCGTGTGTAATAACACCATTATCAAAATCGCCATCAGAATTCACAAAGTTAACCGGCTGAATAGCGATCGTTAAATTAAGTGTTCCGTTTTGCATGGCTGCGATCATAGCATTTCCAACAGAAGGTCTGATGGAAATAGCAGGGATTGTTATCGCTGCATTATCACCACCCATCACGATATCTTCTTCTAAATTGTTTACCACGATAACTGCAAGTGCTCCTGCATTCTGAGCAAACATAACTTTTTCAACAAAAGAACAGGTTCCTCTTTTGATCATTACGATCTTACCGTTCAATTCTGCACCGTTTATAGCTGCTGTACAAGCATCTGCATTATCCGGAACACCGTCATTGAACAGGGCCACATTAGCCGTAATTCCTGCAGGCTGCACCGGCAATGCCACGTGACCGTTAGTAAAGTTATTGTCAACCGCTACATAGCTACCCGCTAAAGAAGCCGGGGAATGGATCTCGAAAAATTTTGGTCTTGGTCCAACATCCCATAAATACATCTGCATTCTCGGGCGCTGTCCGTCAACCGGTGTGGAAAAGTTTGCGTTATTTGTTCCGCTTCCATCCTGTGCATCAGCTAAAACAGCATCACCCTGAAGGGTAACTGTTCCTCCTTTTCCATAATTATTCTGCTGGAAGTTACCGTTAACTTCATTAAAACCATACTGATACATGATATCGTGCATGATATTATTCATGTAGAACAGGTTTGTCGTTGCAGCATTCGTATAAGTAGACGCTGCTACTCCGGTTCCGCCGTAAGGATAGTCAAAAACCAATCCTGCACCTCCGTCCGGACTTGCTCCGTTTCCGTTTGTTCCGGCAATATCTTCTTTTGCCCAAACGTTATTTCCTCTTGTAATGGTAAATTCCGCGCCGGCTGTTCCGTTAATATCATGCCATCCGTAAGGAGAGGCAAGCGCATTATGCGGAGAAACCAACAACTCTCTGTTACCGTGATTAGGACTTTCCACATTGAATGGGTACACGCGGTAAGATCCCGACTGTACCTGCGCAAAAGAATTTGCTTCTTTAAACGCTTTATTGCCAAAGTTCATGGAGTGGTTGTGCTCTTTGTGATTCGCATCACCAAAATTACAACTTAAAACCAAGTCAAAATTTTCCAGAAGCTTACCGTTTACAGCATCGATTCTAACACTCCATAAATGTTTGTAATCGGAAGTATAAAACGTATAATCCCAGGCCAGACGCAACGATTCGTCTTCCATTTGCTGGAATACCAATTCTGCACTTACCGGATCATCCTGTAACGTTCCGTTAGACAATTTAAATTCTTTATTGCTGATTGTAGTAACAACCTGGCTGCTGAACGTTTGTACTTTCAACAGGCTTAACGCTTTCTGGAAACCGTCAAGCACTGATAAAACCGGAGTAACCGTATTGATCTTTGCCGATATTCCCGGAACAAACCGATTTCCAACATTAATAACCTCTCCGTTTTTAACAGAAAAATTGGTTATCGCATTAAAAATTTCAATTCCTTTATACCGCTGCTTAACATAATAGTTATTGATTTTTGTAGTGGAAGAACTCGCTTCACTTTCAACAAACCAGTCCTCAACATCTTGCTTCGTTAATCCAAGTTTTTGATGATTATTAGCCAGATATCGCTGAATCTGCTCATTTTGGGATTGGGCAAATCCTACGCCACTTGCTAACATTAGCATCAATAGGGTAGTTTTTTTCATAATTTGTAGTTAGCTTTTTTAATTTAAGTATCACAAAATTAAACTTTTATTCCACTTAACAAAAAAATAGCGTTAATTTATCAGTAAGAATTAAATCCCGGCTTTTATAATATTAAAGATTTGTAAAGCTTTACCGTCAGTTAACATCGAAACGAAATGACAGATATGCATCAGCCGTTCATAAAGTTTCATTTTCTCGGTTATAAATTTCTCCGGCAATAATTTTAAGATCAGGATATCATAATTGGTTGCCTTGCCTTCAAATTTATTATTGTAAGCTGTACAGAATTTATCCAGCAACGTATTGATAATCTGGTAACCCATGATTTCTTTCTCAATTACCTCACGGCTCTGATAGATATTCTTAATACTAATCTTGATAATGTCGTCCATCTGGGCTTTGTACTGGCTTTTATCCATCAGGGCTACATGGAAGTTCCCCTGAAGAATCGCTTCTTCATTTTCAAGGAAGACCTTTACGGCATCGCCTATCAAGCTGCTGATCGCCAAAGCGCGCAGGTAACTGATACGGTCTTCTTTTGTGGTAAGGGTATTGTATTTTTTGTTATCGATCGTATGCCTTACTAAATTAATAAGGTATTCCAGAGCAAAGTCCTCCTCTACCAGCCCCAGATTAATACCGTCTTCAAAATCGATTATGGTATAACAAATATCGTCTGCCGCTTCAACCAGAAATGCCAGCGGATGTCTTTCGAACCCGATATCTTCCGTTTTTTTATTGGACAGCATTCCCAGTTCTGCCGCTACGTCTTTAAAAAATTCCTTATCGGTCTGGAAAAAACCGAATTTCTTATCGGCAATGTTTGCCGTAGGTTTTTTAGGAAGGCTTTCTTTCGGATATTTCATAAAGGCACCTAAGGTGGCATAGGAAATCCGAAGCCCGCCTTCATTACCCGGACGGGAACCGGTCAGCACCGAAAAGCCATTGGCATTTCCTTCAAAGTCCACCAGATCCTGCCATTCTTTAGGTTCCAGTTGCGCCTGATACTGCAAGCCGTTTCCGGTTTTAAAATATTCCCCTATCGCCTTTTCGCCGGAATGTCCGAACGGTGGATTTCCGATATCGTGTGCCAAAGCAGCTGCCGCCACAATCGTTCCGAAATCGTTCATGTGGAAACCGTGTATTTCTTTTAAATGAGGGTATTTTTCTAAGATTTTCTTCCCAACCAAACGGCCTAAAGAACGTCCCACAACCGATACTTCCAGACTGTGCGTTAACCGCGTATGTACGAAATCGGTTTTCGAAAGCGGAATAACCTGCGTTTTATCCTGTAAGCTTCGAAAGGCAGATGAAAAGATGATCCTGTCGTAATCAACTTCAAAACCCAGCCGGGTATCATCCTGTTCTTTTCTTAAACGTTTGCTTGTATCGCCTTGTCTTTTTAAGGACAAGAGCTGTTCCCAGTTCATCATTGGATTCCTTATATTATATATTCTGAATTGTTCTGATTCAAAATAGGATTAATTATTTTGTTGTTTGGCTATCTCTGCCTGAATAATATTATTTTTCACTTCTTTAAAAACATGGTTTTTTGCCTCTGCAAATGAAATGTCATAGATGCGTTCCAGTTTTTGGAATGGTACCGGATACTTAGACAATAAATGGGTGTAATATTTATCCAGCACATCTTTGGAGGGCAAGGTAAATTCCAGCTTTAATTCAAACCGGCGTACCAAAGCTTCATCAATCATCTGTATCTGGTTGGTTGCCGCAATTAGAATGGATTTTTTCGGGAAGTTATCAATCAGCTGTAAAATGGCATTGACAACCCTTTTCATCTCGCTACTGTCTTTGTTATCATAATCCCGGATTTGCCCCAACGAATCAAATTCATCAAAGAACAATACGGCACTTTCATACAATACTTCTTTAAACAGTCCTTCAATATTCTTTGCTGTTTCGCCCAGTTTGGACGACACGATACTCGCCAGGTTTACAATGATGATCTTCTTATCGAGCCGTTTTGCTATGGCTTTTGCCGTCATTGTTTTCCCGCAGCCGGTTTTTCCGTAAAGCAGCATTTTGTTGACTACCGGCAGTTCATACTGTTCCAAAATTTCCCGATACTGGTATTCCTTTAAAAACTGATTGATCTGTCCGGATACCGCTTCGTTAAAAACAACATCTTCCAGGTTGATATTACTCCTGTCTGTAAAATATAAAGTACTCAAAATTATTCCTGTTTTATACGTTAGGACTTATTCACAAATGTACAAATACAATTTCTTTAAAAACAAAACAGCTGTCAAATGACAACTGTTCTTTATATATTCTTTCTTTCTACTATTTTCTACAGTAAAAAAACAGCTACCTTTTCAAGTAGCTGCCTGTTATTCTTATAGTTTTATTCCAGAATTATGAACCACACATTTCGCAATCGTCCGGTTCTGCATTTTTAGAACGTTCCAGCATGGCGCGGAATTCGTCAACTGCAATTTCCTCTTCTTTTACGGATGGTGTTTCTTCTTTTTTATCATTATTCAATGTGAACTTGATCGCGTCAACCGCACTCTTCGTTCTTAAATAGTACATTCCTGTTTTTAATCCGGATTGCCACGCATAGAAATGCATTGATGTTAGTTTTGCAAAAGTAGCTCCTTCCATAAACAGGTTTAACGACTGGGACTGATCGATAAAATATCCTCTGTGACGTGACATATCGATAATATCTTTCATACTCATTTCCCAAACGGTTTTGTACAATTCTTTAATATCCTGAGGAATCGCATCGATATCCTGAATAGAACCGTTTGCACGCATGATTTCCTGTTTCAGGCTTTCATTCCACAATCCTAAGTTTACCAAATCATGTAATAAATGCTTGTTTACTACAATAAATTCACCAGACAATACCCGTCTTGTATAAATATTGGATGTATATGGTTCAAAAGCTTCGTTGTTTCCTAAAATCTGAGATGTGGAAGCTGTTGGCATCGGCGCCATCAACAAAGAGTTACGCACTCCGTGTTCCATTACTTCTTTACGCAGTGATTTCCAATCCCAACGACCGCTTAATTCTTCATCGCTTAATCCCCAAAGATTATACTGGAATTCTCCCTGAGAGATCGGTGATCCCTGGAAAGTTGAATATGGTCCTTCTTCTTTTGCCATTTCCATCGAAGCAGTAACTGCAGCAAAGTACATGGTTTCAAAGATTTCCTGGTTCAGTTTTTTAGCTTCATCGCTGGTGAAAGGCAAACGCAGTAAGATAAAAGCATCCGCCAGACCTTGCACTCCCAATCCAACCGGACGGTGACGCATGTTTGAGTTTTCCGCTTCCTGAACAGGATAGTAGTTCCTGTCGATTACTTTATTCAGGTTGCGTGTTACACGTTTCGTTACATCAAAAAGCAATTCATGGTTAAACGCCCCGTTTTCTACAAACATCGGTAACGAAATGGAAGCCAGGTTACAAACAGCAATTTCATCTGCCGATGTGTATTCCATGATTTCCGTACACAGGTTGGAAGAACGGATTGTTCCTAAATTCTTTTGATTTGATTTTCGGTTTGCCGCATCTTTATACAGCATATAAGGTGTTCCTGTTTCAATTTGAGATTCCAGGATTTTTTCCCATAGTTCACGGGCTTTTATTGTTTTTCTGCCTTTTCCAGCATTTTCATAGGCAATGTACATCGCATCAAACTCATCGCCGTAAACATTATATAATCCCGGACATTCGTTCGGACACATTAAAGTCCATGAGGCGTCTTCCTGAACTCTTTTCATGAAAAGGTCATTCATCCACATTGCATAAAAAAGGTCACGGGCACGCATTTCTTCTTTACCGTGATTTTTTCTCAAATCAAGGAAATCAAAAATATCCGCATGCCACGGCTCTACATAAACAGCAAAGCTTCCTTTACGTTTTCCACCACCCTGGTCTACATAACGGGCCGTATCGTTAAACACACGAAGCATCGGTACGATTCCGTTTGATGTTCCGTTTGTTCCACGAATATACGAACCGGTTGCACGAACGTTGTGGATCGATAATCCGATTCCGCCGGCAGACTGGGAAATTTTAGCCGTTTGTTTTAACGTATCGTAAATACCGTCAATACTGTCATCCTGCATGGCTAACAGGAAGCATGAAGACATTTGCGGTTTTGGTGTTCCGGCATTGAATAACGTTGGTGTTGCATGTGTAAAGAATTTTTTAGACATTAACTCATACGTTTCGATAGCCGATTCAATATCATTAAGGTGAATTCCAACGGAAACACGCATTAACATGTGCTGCGGACGCTCTACGATCTGCCCGTTGATACGCAGCAAATAAGAACGCTCCAGGGTTTTAAATCCGAAATAATCGTAATTGAAATCCCTGTTATAGATAATTGTAGAATCCAATCGTTCGGCATTTGCCATAATCACTTCGTGAACCTCATCGGAGATTAACGGTGAATCCTGATTGGTTCTCGGATTAACATACTGATACATGTCAGTCATGGTTTCCGAGAATGATTTTTTAGTATTCTTGTGCAGGTTGGATACCGCAATTCGCGCTGCCAACTGTGCATAATCCGGATGCGAAACGGTCATTGACGCTGCCGTTTCGGCAGCTAAATTATCCAATTCGGATGTTGTTACTCCATCATACAAACCTTCAATAACACGCATGGCTACTTTTACAGGATCAACCAGGTCGTTTAATCCGTAGCATAGAATTCTAACTCTATCTGTAATCTTATCAAACATTACAGGTTCTCTTCGTCCGTCTCTTTTTACTACATACATATTATTGAAAAATTTATGAGTGATTAATTAAAAATTGTGAGAAAACCTTTTTTGTTTTCTGCTTAAACTTTCCCAAAAAGGGAATACATGTCGATTAAAAATCAGCGTCAAAGCTAATTTTCTGCGAATCGGTATCTTTATTCATAACGCCCGCTTTCTGATATTCGGAAACTCGTTTTTCAAAGAAATTTGTTTTTCCCTGTAACGAAATCATGTCCATAAAATCAAACGGGTTTGTTGCATTATATACTTTTTCGCACTGCAATTCCACCAACAATCTGTCGGCAACAAATTCCAGATACTGAATCATCAATACAGAGTTCATCCCGATCAAACTCGCCGGTAACGATTCTGTAATAAATTCTCTTTCGATATTCAGTGCATCTGTAATGATCTCTTTAATTCTGTTTTTCGATACTTTATTAACCAAATGGTGGTTGTGTAAATGCACTGCAAAATCACAATGCACTCCTTCATCACGAGAAATCAGCTCGTTCGAAAATGTCAGCCCCGGCATTAATCCGCGTTTTTTCAACCAGAAAATAGAACAGAAAGCTCCCGAAAAGAAGATTCCTTCAACCGCTGCAAAAGCAATTAACCGCTCTGCAAACGAATCGGACTCAATCCATTTCAACGCCCACTCCGCTTTTTTCTTAATTGCCGGAAACACTTCAATAGCGTGGAACAACTGGTTCTTTTCCGCTTCGTCTTTTACATACGTATCAATTAAAAGCGAATAGGTTTCACTGTGGATATTTTCCATCATGATCTGGAAACCGTAAAAGAATTTCGCCTCGGCATACTGCACTTCATTCACGAAGTTTTCAGCTAGGTTTTCATTTACAATACCATCAGAAGCCGCAAAAAATGCCAGAATATGTTTGATAAAATATTTCTCATCCTCATTTAACTTGGTATTCCAGTCGGTTAAATCCTGATGAAGATCAATTTCTTCCGCCGTCCAAAAGCTAGCTTCCATCTTTTTGTACCATTCCCAGATATCATGGTGTTTGATAGGAAAAATCACAAAACGATCTTTGTTTTCTTGTAAAATTGGTTCGACTGCTGACATAGTATGTTGACTTTTATAGAATTATAATTTTAAAGATTCCCGGAAAGAACCCCTACAAAGGTTGTCATTTGAAATGTAAAAAGAAAGTCAAACCCAGCCAAACTTATTCACAATTGGAACGAGTTTTTAACAACCGAAGAAAATTCTTTCAAGGTCATTATTAAAGTCTAAATTTTTGAATTTCAACAATTTACAAAAAATCAAAAAACAACGAAAACCTGCCCGAAAAGCAGTAAATACATTAGCTTAAAGCCTAAAGGAAACGATTCTTTTTTGAAGCTTTATGCTTTGAGTTCTTCAGCTACTTTTTCAAGCTCATCATACCAGTCTTGTCCAAATTTCCGAACCAAAGCTTCTTTTACAAATTTATATACCGGCACTTCCAATTCCTTTCCTAACGAACAGGCATCATCACAAATATGCCATTTGTGATAGTTAACAGCTGCGAATTCCGAAAAGTCTTTAACGCGAATTGGATACAGGTGGCAGGAAACCGGTTTTTTCCAGTCTACCAATCCCTGATTATACGCCTGCTCTATACCGCAAAGCGCGGTTTTTCCATCGAAAATAACGTAAGCACAGTCGGCTCCGTTAATTAAAGGTGTTTCTAATTCTCCGTCTTCCCCAACAACAGAAGTTCCCTGCGCTTCAATAGCAGCAATACCTTCCGGACGAAGAAACGGCTTTACAATAGGATATATTTCCGCTAAAATTTTAGTTTCGTTTTCATCAAGCGGCGCACCGGCATCCCCGTCCACACAACAGGCTCCTTTACAAGCCGACAAATTACATACAAACTCTTTTTCAAGAATTTCCTCAGACACAATGGTTTTACCTAATTGAAACATTTTTACTTCCGATTCTAAATTTATCCGGCAAAGGTACAAAGTTTAAAGCATTAATGCGAATCAAAAACCACCTCACTCCAAACAGCTTTATTGCAGTATAAACAAAAAAAGCAGCCTTAAATACAGATATTTTATTTTTTTGTTAAAAATTAACTTGTTTTTATATAATTTTGTTAGAATAATATATAATTTTGCACCCTCAAAAAAACAAGTCATGGGATTCGATTGGAAAGAAATTTTTACGGTAGGAATGGTATTATTTGCGGTTATCGATATTTTCGGAAGCATTCCTATTATCGTAGATTTACGCAACAAGGTAGGACATATTCAGTCTGAAAAAGCGTCGATTGTTGCCGCGGTGATCATGATTTCCTTCCTGTTTGTAGGTGATGAAATCCTGAAATTAATCGGTATTGACGTGAATTCGTTTGCCGTAGCCGGTTCCTTTGTATTGTTCTTCCTGGCTTTGGAAATGATTCTTGGCATCACGTTATATAAAGACGATGCTCCCAATACGGCTTCCATTGTACCAATCGCATTTCCGCTGATTGCCGGTGCCGGAACCATGACCACTTTATTATCCCTTCGTTCGGAATACCAGACGATCAATATCATCTTTGGTATTGTAGCCAATATATTAATTGTGTACCTGGTCTTAAAGTCATCTGCCAAAATTGAAAAAACATTAGGTAAAAACGGATTGGGCGTGATCCGAAAGGTATTTGGAGTAGTGCTTTTAGCGATTGCTGTTAAATTATTTGCAGCTAATGTTAAAGGTCTCTTTATTTAAGCAGATTTTTATTAATTTCACCGCCATAATTTAACTACTCGTAGTTCTTTTTTTTAATTACAATGAAAATTTTCTCATACATACTAATTGCTGCTGCAATAGGGTTAATCATTTTTAATGTAACTCTTTTAGATTTTTCAAATCTTTTCGAAGGCAACAGTTTAGTGGCGCTAATAGGAATCGTAGCTTCTTTATGTGCTGTTTGTATTTTACTTATCTTTAAGATGTCGAAAGCCATCGAAGAAAAAACAAAAGGAAACTAGATTCATGTTTGATGTTTTAATTATTGGTGGCGGTGTAGCCGGGGTATCCTGTGCCCTGATTTTAGGCTCCGCACACAAGAAAAATTTCGTAGCCGATAAAAAGATCGGTATTATCACCCATCAAAAAGCGTCAGCATTACAAGATGCGCTTTTTAACAACGCCTATGGCATTCCTGCCGGAAAACCGGGCGCTGAGATCCTGACCGAAAGTACCGAACACCTGGCAATGACCTATCCGCACATCGAGCAGATTGCCGATGAAAAGGTTATTAGCGTAACCGGAAGTTATGGTAATTTTACGGTAACCACCAACAAAGCTTCTTATCAGTCAAAAATAATTGTTGTTGCCATTGGTGCTTCCAATCTGTTTAGCATTGAAGGTTTAACACAGTATATTGAACCGCATAGAAAGTCATTGGCAGAAAAGAACCGAATTCAATTAAAAAACAACGACCATCTTGTTGCCGAAGGCATTTATGCAGCCGGAACATTAGCCGGATGGAGAAGTCAGCTGGCTATTGCAGCCGGAAGCGGTGCAGCTGTTGCCACCGACATCCTGACCTTATGGAATGGCGGCGTTGAAACCCATTCACACGACAGTATTCGAAAATAACACCAGCATATAAAAAAACAGGGAGACAATGTCTCCCTATTTTTTTGCACTTAAAACAGCCTTAATCATCGGGTCCTGTTTTAAGATAATCTGATAATATTTTTGTTCGTTAAAGAGCTGTCGCACAAACTCCGCTGCCAAATATTGTTTTACCACATCCTGATGCTTTTCAAGATTAAAGATCAAACCGCTTTTGGAAAGGTGCTTTCTAAATCCGTTAAAGTAATAATCGGTATTCCTGATTTTCTCTTCAACCTGAACAGCGTTTAACTTTTCAAATTCTTTTCTGTTTTTATCGACTTCTTCAAAAACGAAATAGCTTACAATTCCGGATTGCATGATCATCGTTAAGGCTTCATCGCCGTGTTTTCCTTCCAGCGGAACAAAGATGTCCGGAATGATTCCACCGCCGCCGTATACAATTTTGCCTTTTTTGGTTTTAAATTTCAGGCTGTCCGCCACTTTAATACTATCAAAGGCATACAGCTCACCGCTTTCAAAACGTTTTTCGAAATCACTGAAATAATCATCCGCTCCTTTATTATAAGGCTTCTGGATAGAACGTCCGGATGGCGTATAATAACGTGCCACCGTTAAACGCACGGCAGAACCGTCGCCCAAAGGCATTTCACGCTGTACCAATCCTTTACCGAAAGAACGTCTGCCTACAATTATTCCCCTGTCGTCATCCTGAATGGCTCCGGCTAAGATTTCACTTGCAGAAGCACTGTTTTCATCAATAAGCATGTATAATTTACCGTTTTCAAAAGCGCCTTTGGAAGTGGCATAGGTTACTTCTTCTGTTCCTTTACGGTTTTTGATCTTTACGATCTGCTCTTTATCTTTCAGAAACTCATCGGCTATTTCCACTGCTTTTTCCATATAACCGCCGCCGTTGTTGCGCACGTCAACGATCAGCTGCTGCACTCCGGCCGCTTTTAACTGCAGCAAACCTTTGTGAAATTCATCATAGGTGGTTTCGGCAAACCGGTTAATTTTAATATATCCCGTTTGATTGTCCAGCATTAACGCCACATCAACACTTTTAATAGGCACAACATCGCGGGTAACCTTTACTTTGAATTTTTTATTTTCACTTTTTCGGTAAATCGTCAGCTCCACTTTAGAACCCACTTCGCCTTTCAGCTTTGAAAAAAGGGTGTCGTTGGATATTTTTCTTCCGAAAAGTTTGGTATTCCCGGCAAACAAAATCCGGTCACCGGCTTTTATCCCGGCTCTTTCAGACGGCCCTCCCGCTATGGGTTTGATTACCGCTACCGAATCCTTATAGGTATAAAAGTTAACCCCGATACCTACAAAATCCCCTTTCATGCTTTGGGAAATGGCTTCAAATTCATTTTTTGCAATGTATACCGAATGCGGATCCAGTTTTTCAAGAATACCGTTAACCGTAATATCCACAATAGAATCGGTATTCACTTCATCGACATATTCATTATTAATAAAATCAAGCAGTTTGTTGAGCTTGTTTTTACTTGCATTGGATGAAAATGTAGCTGTGGGTGCCGAAAAATTCAGATAGCCGCCAATAAGTACCCCAACGGCTATGGCCGTAGCGATGATAACGGGCAAATATATTTTTTTGATTCTCATATTATTCCAAGTCTGTAATATGATCTACTTCTACGCCTGCCTTTCTCAGGAAATCCAATCCGGCATCGTCTTTATAGCCTTCATAATAGACCACTCTTTTAATTCCCGCCTGGTGAATCAGCTTACTACAGTCTTTACAGGGCGAAAGTGTTATATAAAGTGTCGCTCCTTCGCAGGACTGTGTAGAACTGGCTACTTTTAAAATAGCATTGGCTTCTGCATGCAGTACATACCATTTTGTCATCCCCTCATGGTCTTCACAACAGTTTTCAAATCCTGAAGGTGTCCCATTGTATCCATCGGAGATAATCATCCGGTCTTTGACAATTATTGCTCCAACCTGTTTTCTTTTACAATATGATAATTGTCCCCATTCTTTCGCAATACGCAAATAGGCTTTATCATATTTATTCCGCTTTTGTTCTTTCATTAATGATTGCTTTTAAGCCTTAGCTAAACGCTATGGTTTCCCGTTTGCCCCGATGGCAACACATGCTTGTTACTGCAACAAGCTATCGCGAACAGCCGGCATTTTAGGCTTTACAAAAATACGCAAACGTTTCGCTACTGATACTGAAAAGATAAGCATTTTTTATTAGCGCTTCCAAATTTCGCTTTCGATAATCATCGGCAATACGACTCCAATAACAAAAGCAGACATTACCAGCGTCCAGTCGCGTTTTGAAAAACGGAAAAATGTCTGAATAATATACGATAAAATCAGCACAACCAGCACAACAATGATCTGTGCGCCTTCAATTCCCAAAGCAAATTCCAGCAACGGCAGCAGTTTGTCTGAAGCACCACCCGGAAGCAGTGTTTTAAAGTAGTTGGAAAAACCCAAACCGTGTATGATTCCAAAAAACAGGGTTACAAAAGCAACAAAGCTCACACTTTCATTCTTGCCCGATTTTCCGGCAGTAAACAAATGAAAAAGTGCCGTAACCAGTATGGTTATTGGTATTAAAAATTCGACCAGGCTGGCTTTTATATAAACAACTCCATACACAGAGAGCAATAACGAAAGGGTGTGTCCTAAGGTAAACAGGGTTACCAGAAGCAACACCCGTTTCCAATCTTTAAAAGCATAAGGAACAACAAGAGCAATAAGAAACAACACATGGTCATAAGCCCTGATATCCAGCACATGGCGCAGGCCGATATTAAAATATATCCAAAATTCCGACATAATTTTATTTTATTTAATTTGGGTTCTCAAACTTACAATTTATTTTGATATTTGATTTAACTGCTCAATAAAAGCTTCTCAATTGTTTTCAAACGATTGGAAATACAAGTATATTTGCATAACACCATTAATACCAAAAAATTATGTCATTTTCAGATTTATTCGATAGCGAATTTAAGAACAGAAATAAAGGTCATTTTTCTGCTATTGTAAGAGTTGCAATCGCCGACGGTGATTTAACCAATGAGGAAAGAGCCTTTTTAGACAAACTGGCTATCCAATTAGAAATTTCCAAGGAAGAATATGAAGAGATCCTGGAAAACCCTTCAAAGTACCCTATTAACCCTCCTTATTTATACACACAACGTTTGGAACGTTTGTATGATTTATCCCGTATGGTTTATGCAGACCATATTTTAGGACCTAAACAAAAAGAAATTTTAATGCGTTTCACTCTGGCTTTAGGCTTTACACCCGGAAATGCTTCTTATATTGTAGACAAAGCCTTATCCCTTTTGGTTCTGAGTGTGGACCTGGATACTTTTGTATATGAAATGCAGAACATGAACAAATAAAAGATTCCGCTATAAAAACAAAAAGTCCTGATTGCTCAGGACTTTTTTTATGGTTACAACTGACTTGCTTTTGTCATAAATTCTTCTGCTTTTTCAACCATGTTACGGCTTCCGCAGAAAAAAGGAACCCGCTGGTGCAGTTCCGTCGGTTTTATTTCCAGTATTCTATCAAATCCATCGGATGCTTTTCCTCCTGCCTGTTCTGCAATAAAAGCCATCGGGTTGCATTCATACAGCAAACGCAATTTTCCGCTTGGTGCTTTGGAACTGGTCGGATAAATATATACTCCGCCTTTGATCATGTTTCTGTGGAAATCGGAAACCAGACTTCCGATATAACGGGAAGTATACGGACGATCTCCTTCTTCCTGCTGGCAGTATTTGATATAATCTTTTACACCCTGCGGGAAATGAATATAGTTTCCTTCGTTAATCGAGTAGATCTTACCATCCTGCGAATAGCGCATGTTCGGATGCGAAAGATAAAACGTTCCGATAGCAGGATTCAGTGTAAATCCGTTTACGCCGTGACCGGTAGTATAGACCAGCATGGTCGATGTTCCGTAAATCACATATCCGGCAGCTACCTGATTGACACCCGGCTGTAAAAAATCTTCCAGCGTTACCGGTGTTCCCATTGGCGTTACTCTTCTGTATACCGAAAAAATGGTTCCTACCGAAACATTCACATCAATATTGGAAGAACCGTCCAACGGATCCATCAATACCACATATTTATTATTGTGGCTGGCGTCTTTTCCCTGAACCGTAATGAAATCATCATTTTCTTCCGAAGCAATTCCACAAACAATCTCCCTGTTGATCAAGGTCTGAATAAAAACCTCATTAGCATAAACATCCAGTTTTTGCTGGTCTTCACCTTGTATATTCTGTTCGCCGGCTGCCCCTACTATATCAACCAGTCCGGCTTTGTTTACT
The DNA here is from genome assembly GCF_002379575.1 of Flavobacterium sp. UBA4197. Classification (NCBI taxonomy): domain Bacteria; kingdom Pseudomonadati; phylum Bacteroidota; class Flavobacteriia; order Flavobacteriales; family Flavobacteriaceae; genus Flavobacterium; species Flavobacterium sp. UBA4197. Next base: position 30,922 of record NZ_DFUB01000013.1, on the reverse strand, counting down.
TTGTGGCTAACCACTTTTGCTGCCAGACGTATGGAGTTGATAATACGAGATAATTCTCCCGATGAGTACTTGAATTCTTCTTGTTTTTCAATGATAAACTCACCTAGCGTTATATTGCGATCTTTCATTATTAAATAGGATTGTTGTTGTGTTTTCGAGTACAAATATCGCTATTTTTGTGCAATGCGAATAATTATTCTCGCAATAATAAAACTCAATAATTTTTCTAAAAAAATGACAATACGGGAAGGAAGAAAAGAAGATATGCCTGCTGTTCTTGATTTAATTCAGGAGTTAGCTACTTTTGAAAAAGAACCGGATGCTGTGGTAATAACGGCTGAGGATCTGGTTCGTGACGGATTTGGAGACCGTCCGCTGTTTAAAACCTTTATCGCAGAGGTAGATTCCGAAATTGTAGGCATGGCTTTATATTACCACCGTTATTCGACCTGGAAAGGAAAAACGATCCATCTGGAAGACCTTATCGTAAAAGAAAAAATGCGCGGAACCGGACTGGGTCATGCCTTGTATGCCGAAATTATCAAACAGGGAAAGAAAGACAATGTCCGCCGTATCGAATGGGCAGTTCTGGACTGGAATCAGAATGCCATTGCTTTTTATGAAAAATCCGGGGCTAAAGTTTTAAAAGACTGGTATGTCGTTCAGATGAGCGAAGCCGGAATTGCTGATTTTACAAATAATTTATAGCTCCCAGCAGTTATAAATCACAATATTTATATGTCTAATTAATAAACAATGAGAGTATTCAAATTTGGCGGTGCTTCTGTAAAAGATGCCGGTAGTATCAAAAACGTATATGACGTTTTGCAAAAAGTAGGTTTTGACGATGTTCTTCTAGTTGTTTCGGCAATGGGAAAGACCACAAACGCTTTAGAAGTGGTAATAAAGAACTATTTTGATAAGTCCCCGGAGCTGAAGGCTTCCATACAGGAAGTCAAGAAATACCACAATCAGATTTTACTGGATTTGTTTGAAGACGAACAACATGCCGTTTTTGCTGCGGTGAACAGACATTTTTCCGATATGGAAAATTTCCTGAACATCAACAAATCCCCGAATTACAATTTTGTTTACGACCAGATTGTAAGCTATGGCGAGATCCTGTCGACAACCATATTGAGTTATTATTTTAATTATGCCGGACTAAAAAACGAATGGGTGGATGTCCGCAACCTGATTAAAACCGATACAACCTATCGCGATGCGATCGTAGACTGGGAACTGACTCAAAAAACCATTTCCAAAAACATCCGGAAAAAAGTACTGAATATTACCCAGGGCTTTTTAGGTTCGGATGAAAACAATTTCACAACAACTCTGGGACGTGAAGGTTCCGATTATTCGGCAGCAATTTTTGCATACTGCCTGAATGCGGAAAGCGTAACCATCTGGAAAGATGTACCGGGTGTTCTGAATGCCGATCCGCGTTATTTTGAAAATGCCGTTTTATTGAACCAGATCTCCTATCGTGAAGCGATTGAACTGGCTTTCTACGGCGCTTCGGTAATTCACCCGAAAACGTTGCAGCCATTACAGCGCAAAGAGATTCCTTTGTATGTAAAATCGTTTGTCAATCCGTTGTTACCGGGAACGAGTGTTTCCAAAGGTGCCGACCTGGAACCGCAAACATCCTGTTTTATTGTCAAGAAAAACCAATTGCTGATTTCGCTTTCTTCAATAGATTTCTCTTTTATCATGGAAGAAAACATCAGCGAGATCTTCGGCCTGTTCCATCAGTATAAAATAAAGGTAAGCCTTATTCAAAACACAGCTATCAGTTTCTCGGTTTGTATTGAAGATAAATTCAATAACTTTAACGAGCTGAAAAACACTTTATCTAAAAAATTCAAAGTCACCTATAACGATAATGTTTCGTTATACACCATTCGTCATTTTACGGAAAAGGCGGTACAAATGGTCGAAAAAGACAAAGATGTACTGGTTAAGCAAATGAGCCGCGAGACCATGCAGATTATCACTAAAGAATAATCCAAAATATAAACCGTTAAAAGGAGTGCTTTCCTTTTAACGGTTCTTTTCCCTGCCCTACTTTACGGCTTTTTTAAAATTTAAACGAAATTACACTACTTTTGGCATTTTGGAGTTATATCTTGTATGCTGAAAAACTGGATTTTAATTTTGTCTTTTTTATGTGTTTCTGGGCTTTATGCCCAAGAAATAGAGACTCCCTATAAATCCAAAAAGATCACGGTTTCCAAAGACACCATTACCATTGACAAGGTCAGCATTAATAAGGAGTTTTTCAAGCTTCTGGACAAAGCCGGAAATGAAATTGACACGACTTATTATACCGTAAATTTCCAGAAAGGCACACTTGCTTTTAAAAACAATTTTCAGACAAGCGACACTTTAACGGTTCGCTATTTAAAATTCCCGGAATTCCTGACCCGAAAATATACGATTTACGACCCGTCCCGCGTGGTCAACAACGGAACCGGGCAAAAGCTATATACCATTACCCGGGAACCGGTAAACAATTTCAAACCTTTTGACGGCCTGAACACTTCCGGAAGTATTACCAGAGGTGTTACAATCGGGAACAACCAGAATACGGTTTTAAACTCCAATCTGGATTTGCAGATCACCGGTAAAATATCCGATAAGGTCAGTTTACGTGCTTCCATTCAGGACAGCAATATTCCTTTGCAGGAAGGCGGTTATTCTCAAAAGCTGGATGAATTTGATCAGATCTTTATCGAATTGTTTTCGGACAAATGGAACATCCGTGCCGGGGATTTATTCCTGGAAAACCGGCAATCCCGCTTTTTAAATTTCAATAAAAAAGTACAGGGACTTTCCACGCATTTCACTTTTGGCGATGCCGGTAACAAAACCGATGTTTTCGCTGCCGGTGCATTGGTTCGCGGACAATATACCCGAAGTACCTTTATCGGGCAGGAAGGTAATCAGGGACCTTATAAATTAAAAGGACCAAACGGCGAATTGTATGTACTGGTGATTTCCGGCTCCGAACGGGTTTATGTAAACGGGATCTTATTGAAACGCGGGGAAAGCAACGATTATATAATTGATTATAATGCCGGAGAAATACGCTTTACCTCCCTTTTCCCGATTACTTCCGAAATGCGTATCAATATTGAATACCAATATACCGACCGGAATTATACGCGGTTTGTAACCTATGGCGGAGTAACCCATGAACGCGAAAAATGGAGTGTCGGCGGTTTTTTATATTCCGAAAGTGATGTAAAAAGCCAGCCGTTGCAGCAAAACCTGTCGCCTGAGCAGATTCAGATCCTAACCGATGCCGGCGACAATCCGGATCTGATGAATGCTCCTTCGGCTTATGTGGACAGTTATTCCGAAAATAAGATCCTCTATAAAAAAGTAGTGGTAAACGGCGTCACGACCTACCAGTATTCCAACAATCCGGAAGATGAATTGTACAATGTCCGTTTTACTTTGGTGGGTAACAATCAGGGAAACTATATACTGGCCAACAATCAGGCTGTGGGGCGTATCTATGAATACATTGCACCGGAAAACGGCCTGCCAAGAGGAAATTATGAACCGATTATCCGTTTGGTTCCGCCTACGAAAATCCAGATTGCCACTTTTTTAGGAAAATACAATCCCAGCGAAAAAACACTGGTTGATTTTGAAATCGGGTTGAGCAATAATGACAAAAACCTGTTTTCTCCAATTGACAATGACGACAACCAGGGATTAGCCGGAAGATTGAATATCAAACAGCGCTTATGGTCAAAACGCTGGGAAGTAGATGCCCTGCTCAACTATCAGTTTGTACAGAAAGAGTTTAAAACCATTGAACGTCTTTTTACCATAGAATTTGACCGGGACTGGAATCTTACCAATCCGCTGGGCGATCAGACGCTTTTGGTTTCCGGACTGAATTTCAGATTGCCGCAAAAGGCCAATTCTGCCAACAGCGGTTTTGCCAAATACCAGCTGGAAAAGCTCGATTTTTCGGAAAGTTTTTCCGGAACCCGCCATGTTGTTGACGGTCAGTTCAGCTTAAAAAACTGGGCAATCCGCAATAACAGCAGTTTCCTGAACAGCGACAGTAATTACTCGACCTCAAAATTCATCCGAAGTCAGTCGCTGGTAAAATACCATATCGACAAAAACTGGGTGGGTGGCAGCTTCCGACTGGAAAACAACGAAGAAAAAATTAAGGAAACCAATCAGTTTTCGGCTTTAAGCCAGCGCTTTAAAGAATTCGGTGCTTTTGTGGGACGTGGCGACAGTACCAAAGTTTTTATGGAAGTCGGCTATTTGCAACGCACCAACGACAGTTTGCAGCAAGGTCTTATTAAAAAGGTGAACACCTCTTATTCTTATTACCTGAAATCCCGGTTGATGCAAACCGAAAAAAGTGATCTATCCTTATTTGTCAATTACCGGAACCTGAAGTTTGAAGATCCGGCAAGAGCCAGCGAGCCTTCCTTAAACTCCCGTCTGCTCTATAACGATCGTTATTTCAACCAGCTTATCCAGGTTACTACTGCTTATGAAACCACTTCCGGTACAATTCCGCAGCAGGAATTCACCTATTTACAGGTCGAACCGGGACAGGGAATTTATATGTGGAACGATTACAACGGCAATGGCATTCAGGAGCTGGAAGAATTTGAGATTGCCCAATTCCCCGATCAGGCAAAATATGTCCGCGTATTCCTGCCAAACCAGATTTTTATCAAAACCCATCAAAATAAGTTTTCCCAATCGGTAACCCTGAATGCCAATCAGTGGCAGAATGAAAAAGGGTTAAAAAAACTCTTATCTTATTTTTACAACCAGACGTCTTTTATCATGGACCGGAAGATCATACGCAAAAGCGGCAATTTCGATCTGAATCCGTTTTTTGGTAACGACGACGATTTATTAGGACTGAATTCCAGTTTCCGAAACAGTTTATTTTACAATCGCGGCAAGCAGGACCATTCCATTACCTATACTTTTTTAACAAACAGGGCTAAAAACCTGTTGTCGGTAGGTTCACAGGAAAACACCAGTTCTTCCCACCAGATCCAGTATGCGCATCTGATCCAGAAAAGCTGGCTTGTTGGCTTTAACGGAAAAACAATCCGCTCCAATACCTATTCCCAGAACTATGCCAGCCGTAATTTCGAGCTCTCAGGCTATCAACTGGCGCCCAAAATCTCGTATTTGTTCTCCAAAAACGCAAGCTGGGATCTTTTTTATGAATACCAGCTGAAAGACAATAAGATCGCCGATTTTGAAAAGCTGAACCAGCAGCGTGTAGGAACTTCTTTTAGTTATGCTTCCGACAAGCGCTTTACGATTAACGGCGAGCTGTCCTACTATCAGAATAAATTCACCGGAAACGAATTATCGCCGGTTGCCTATCAAATGCTGGAAGGTTTACAAGCCGGTGAAAATTTAACGTGGCGCCTGCTTTTGCAAAAGAATCTGACGCAATACCTGGATATTAACCTCAACTATCAGGGCCGAAAAAGCGAAACCAGTCAGACTATTCATACCGGAAACGTTCAGTTAAGAGCTTATTTCTAACCCTAATAACCGGCTATTCCCTACTGTTTCAGGCATTTTCAGGCTGCTGTTTATGGCAGCATAGAAAAAAATTATAGTTGTTTTGTTGCATGATTAAAATTTGTATTACTTTTGCTTAACACTGTTAAATGATTTAATAGATGGGTTATGGGAAGTAAAGACAGAATATTACGGCAAAAAGAAGAGACGCGAAATAACATCCTGGATGCAGCCTGCACTATTGTAAAAGAAGAGGGCTGGCAAGGACTTAGTTTGCGTAAAATTGCTGATGCCATTGAATATACTGCTCCCATTATCTATGAATATTTTGCGAATAAAGAGGCAATACTGCAGGAGCTGACCATAAAAGGTTATGTTGTTCTGAACAAAGATTTAATTGCTGCACGGGACAAGTTTGACAATCCTGCCGATCAACTGGAAGCCATGTGGCTGGCTTACTGGGAATTTGCATTTGCAAATAAGGAAATGTACCAGTTAATGTTTGGGGTGGAAATGACCACCTGCCAGATGAGTAAATATCCGGAAGTGGAAACACCTTTCAAACTTTTCACAGCTCCTATTAAAGAGCTGATGAAAGATAACAATCCGGGTGAAGATACTGTTTGTCAAAAATATTACACTTATTTCTCAGTAGTGCACGGTTTAATCTCAATCAATATTGTCGGTAATGGGCTTCCACCAGATATCAACCAGCAAATATTAAAAGATGCCATTATTGGAATCACCCGTTCTATCCGCTAGCGCGGTTTTTTTTAAACACATTACTTAACACTGTTAAACAGTTTAATATAGTAAAACGCAAACAGTATGCAACGCACTGTTTTTTTTATTCAATTTCACTTAACGCCATTAAATAATTTAATATCATTATGAGACTACTAATTCTAAGCTTAACTTCACTTTTAGTTTTTGCCTGTGGGAATAAAACTGAGAATACCGCCATGCCGGCACCGGAGTTACCTGTAATCAGCATTAATGCCAATAATGCTATTACCTCATCGGAATATCCTGCTTCCATTCAGGGTACGACAAACGTGGAAATCCGTCCGCAGGTGGCCGGAAACCTGGAAAAGGTGTTTGTAGATGAAGGCGCTTTTGTTTCCAAAGGACAATTGCTTTTTAAAATTAACGAACAACCTTTCCGGGAGCAGCTAAACAATGCCCTTGCAAGCCTGCATGCAGCAGAAGCAGCGGTAATTAACGCGCAACTGGAGGTAGACAAACTAACGCCGCTGGTTCAGAACAAAGTGGTTTCCGACTATCAGCTGAAAGCCGCTAAGGCCGGTTATAAAATTGCCGTAGCCAATGTGAACCAGGCCAAAGCGATGGTAGGAAGTGCCGAAATTAATCTGGGCTATACTTCCATCAAAGCTCCGGTGAGCGGATATCTGGGAAGGTTACCTAAAAAACAAGGAAGCCTGGTTGGCCCTGCCGATGTGGAAGCGCTGACACAATTGTCTGATGTACACGAAGTACACGTATATTTCTCGTTGGGAGAAAGTGATTTTATTGCTTTCAAATCGCAGCATGCCGGAAATTCCATCAATGAAAAAATCAACAATCTTCCTCCGGTTACACTGGTACTGGCAGACAATTCCGATTATTCCGAAAAAGGACGTATTGATATGGTCGACGGGCAGTTTGACAAAAACACCGGTGCGATTACCCTTCGTGCTTCGTTCCCTAATGCCAAAGGTTTGCTTCGCTCCGGAAATACCGGAAAAATCAAACTGGATATGAAACACAGCGATGCACTGCTGATTCCACAGGAAGCGACTATGGAAGTTCAGGATAAAATCTATGTTTTCACAGTGGACAAAACCAATAAAGTAAGCAAACAGCCTATTGTTGTTGCCGGAAAAAGCGGTACCGACTACCTGGTTACCAACGGGATAAAATCGGGCGACAGAATTGTCTTCAAAGGATTTGAAAATTTACAGGAAGGTACTGTGATCAACCCTGAAAAGGCTAAAAAAGCAATTGCTCAGAAATAATTAAAAACTAACCAACAACATTTATGTTTAAAAAATTCATTGACAGACCTGTACTGGCCACTGTCATCTCCATACTATTGGTAATGGTGGGTATTTTGGGCTTAACAAAATTACCGCTCCAACAATTTCCGGATATTGCCCCGCCGGCGGTTCAGGTAACCGCCTTATATCCGGGAGCGAATGCCGAAACCGTATTGCGTTCGGTTGCTCCTTCGCTGGAAGAATCCATCAACGGAGTGGAAAACATGAGTTATATGAGTTCCACCGCCAGTAATGACGGTTCTCTCGTGATTACCGTATTTTTCAAACTGGGAACCAATCCCGATCAGGCGGCTGTAAACGTTCAGAACCGTGTAGCCCAGGCTACAAGTCAGCTTCCGGCCGAAGTGGTTCAGGCGGGTATTACTACAGCCAAACAACAAAACAGCCTTTTAATGGTTGTAGACCTGTATTCGGATGATGAAAAAACATACGACCAGACGTTCCTGGCAAATTATGCCCAGATCAATATTATTCCGGAGATCAAACGTATTCCGGGTGTAGGACAATCCATCATTTTTGGTGGTAATAAAGACTATTCCATGCGTGTCTGGCTGAATCCGACACAAATGGCGGCCTATAATCTGACACCAAAAGAGGTAATGGCGGCAATCCAGGATAAAAACCTGGAAGCAGCTCCGGGGAAATTCGGGGAAAGCAGCGCCGAATCTTTTGAATATGTGATCAAATACAAAGGAAAATTAAACAAGCCAACGGAATATGAAAACATCATTATCCGTTCCAATGCCGACGGTTCGGTATTGCGATTAAAAGATGTGGCTAAAATTGAATTCGGGGCTTACACTTACGGAAACTTTACCCGCGTGAATGGTAAACCGGGTGTTAATATTGCTTCGATGCAGTTAGCCGGTTCGAATGCCAATGAAATCCAGATTGCTATTGACAAGTTAATGCAAAAGGTTTCCAAAGATTTCCCGAAAGGCGTAAAATACCTGATTCTTTACAATACCAAAGATTCTCTGGATCAATCCATAAACCAGGTAATTTCTACTTTGATTGAAGCTTTTATACTGGTATTTATCGTGGTTTTCCTTTTCTTACAGGATTTCCGCTCTACTTTAATTCCGGCCATTGCGGTTCCGGTAGCGATCCTGGGTACATTCTTTTTTATGTCCCTGTTTGGATTCTCGATCAACCTGTTAACGTTGTTTGCGTTAGTACTGGCTATCGGTATTGTGGTGGATGATGCGATCGTTGTGGTCGAGGCGGTGCATTCCAAGATGGAGCACAAACACCTTCCGCCCAAAGCGGCTACGACTTCTGCCATGAGCGAAATTACCGGAGCGATCATTTCGATTACGCTGGTAATGTCGGCAGTATTCTTACCGGTAGGTTTTATGGAAGGTTCAACCGGTGTATTCTACCGTCAGTTTGCCTTTACGTTAGCCATTGCCATCATTATTTCGGCTATTAATGCTTTGACCCTAAGTCCGGCTTTAGCGGCTTTATTCTTAAAAGAGAATCATTCCCACGGAAATACCACGGAAGAAAAGAAAACCTTTAAAGAGAAATTCTTTATCGGCTTCAACCAGGGTTTTGACAAATTAACCAACAAATACCTGGGCAGTATCCGTTTTCTGATCCGCCACAGATGGTTAAGCCTTGGTGGTCTTGCCGTTGTGATCGCTGCCACTGTTTTTATGGTACAGCGAACGCCGACCGGATTTATTCCTTCGGAAGATCAGGGCTTTATTGCCATTTCCTTATCCATGCCGGCAGGAGCTTCCTTAGAAAGAACAACCAAAGTGATTCATGAGGCAGAAGGTTTGCTTCAAAATATGGAGTCTAAAAAGACGTTAATGGGACTGTCCGGATTTAACATCCTTACTCAGTCTTCCAGTCCGTCATCGGGTGTTGCTTTCGTTTTATTAAAACCGGCTAAAGAGCGCGGTGCCGTAAAAGATATCAATGCGATCATGGATGAGGTACGTCAGAAGTTATCAACCATAAAAGGGGCTAATTTCTTTGTCTTTACCTTCCCTACCGTACCGGGATTCAGTAATGTTGACGGTTTGGACCTGGTATTACAGGATAAAACCGGCGGCAGTCTGACCAAATTCAGCGAAGTCGGCAACAAATTCCTTGGGGAATTGATGAAACGTAAGGAAATTGCTTTTGCCTTTACTTCGTTTAAAGCCGATTATCCGCAATATGATATGGAGGTTGACGATGTCAAAGCGGAACAACTGAGCGTGAATACGAAAGATATCCTACAGACCATGCAGGCTTATTTTGGTAGTGCCCAGGCATCCGACTTTAACCGTTTCGGAAAATATTACCGGGTAATGGTTCAGGCTGACAAGTCGGCCCGTACGGAAGCGTCTTCCATGAATGGTATTTATGTAAAAAACAGAATGGGCAATATGGTTCCGATCAATACGCTTGTAAAGCTAAAACGTGTTTACGGACCGGAAACAGCATCCCGCTACAATCTCTTTAATTCGATTGGTGTGAATGCGATTGCCAAACCGGGCTTCAGTTCCGGAGATGCCATTAGAGCGGTAGAAGAAGTTGCTGCACAGCATCTGCCATCGGGATATGCTTTTGAGTTTTCGGGCATGACGAAGGAAGAGCTTTCTTCCGGAGGACAGTCGACCGTGATCTTTGTACTATCCTTATTGTTTATCTATTTCCTGCTATCGGCACAATATGAAAGTTACATCCTTCCGCTGGCGGTAATCTTATCGATCCCGACAGGAGTGTTTGGTGTATTTGCGGCTATCGGAATAGCCGGTATTGAAAACAATATTTATGTACAGGTTGCCCTGGTGATGCTTATTGGTCTATTAGCCAAAAATGCCATCCTTATTGTGGAGTTTGCCTCACAACGCCGGAAAGCCGGTAAGTCACTGCTTGCTTCTTCCATTGAAGCTGCGAAGCTCCGTTTGCGTCCGATTATCATGACGTCCCTGGCTTTTGTGGTTGGTATTATCCCGATGATGAGTGCCAAAGGACCATCGGCTATGGGTAATCACTCTATCAGTATTGGTGCTGCGGGCGGTATGGTTACCGGAGTTGTATTAGGGTTGTTTATCATTCCTGTTCTATTTGTGGTTTTCCAGTATTTACACGAGAAAGTTTCCACCAAGAAAACAGAAACGGTACCACACGAAGAAGCGGTAACGGTTTAATCAAATGAAAAAATACATGAAAAAATATATCATCTTATCTTTATTTATTGCAACGTTAAGTTCCTGTCAGGTCTCCCGGAATGTGGAGACTCCAAAAGATGCAATTCCCTCTGAATACAGAGGGGTTGCCTCTACCGACAGTACCACCGCAGGTGATCTGGAATGGAAATCCTTTTTTACCGAAAAAACATTGCAAGGCCTGATTGACAATGCCATTGCCAAAAACAATGAACTGCAACTGGCACAAAAGAATATCGAAATTGCCCAGCTACAGTTCAGACAATCGAAATGGAATACTATTCCTTCCCTGAATCTTCAGGTAACCGGCAATTCCACCAATCCGTCTGAAAACAGTTTGAACGGGGTGAGTTTAAGTCAGTTTTTAGGTAAAAATCATATTGAAGATTTTACTGCTGCCGCCAATTTATCCTGGGAAGCAGACATCTGGAGTAAACTCCGCAATCAGAAAAAAAGTGCCCTGGCACAGTATTTACAATCGGAAGAGGTAAAAAAAGCATTGCAAACCACTATCGTAGCAACGGTATCCAAAGGTTTTTACAACCTGCTGATGCTGGATGCCCAGCTGGAAATCGCCAAACAGAACCTGGCGCTGAATGACAGTATGCTGTTTATCATCAACCTGCAATATGAAGCGGGACAGGTTACTTCGTTAGCGAAACAACAGGCGGCATCGCAACGTTTGGTTGCCGCTCAGTTAATTCCGTTACTGGAACAGAATATTGTTATCCAGGAGAATGCGTTGAGTGTACTCACCGGAAGTTTTCCAAAAGCGATAGACCGCAAAGCAACGCTACAGGCTATTGCTGCCCATGAAGATCTGAAAGCCGGAATTCCATCGACTTTGGTGAACAAACGTCCGGATGTGAAAAGTGCGGAACTGGCTTTACAAAGTGCCAATGCTAAAGTGGGCCTTTCAAAAGCAGCTTTATATCCGTCCTTGTCCATCACGGCAACCGGCGGTTTAAATTCTTTTGAGTCCAGCAACTGGTTTACCATGCCGGCTTCTTTATTTGGCGTTGTTGCCGGAAGTATTGCACAGCCTTTGCTGAACAATAAAAAACTGCGTACGCAATATGAAATTTCCAAAAAGGAGCGTGAAAAAACGGTTATCAGTTTCCGTCAGTCGGTACTGACTGCTGTTGCAGAAGTTTCGGATGCGATGGTAAAAATAGACAAACTGGATGCACAAAATAAGATAGCTGCTTCCCGTGTGGAAACGCTGCAGGAAGCAATCCGCAATGCGACTATGCTATTTAAAAACGGTATGGCCAATTATTTAGAGGTCATCACGGCGCAAAGTAATTTATTACAGAGTGAGCTGGAACTGGCTGCTCTTAAAAAATCAAGGCTGGAAGCCGATATCGAATTGTACCGCTCTTTGGGCGGCGGATGGCGATAATATTATCTTGCAATTATTATATTCATTAAACCCTTTTGGACGTTTTTCAAAAGGGTTTTCCTTTTTTTAAGAATTTTGTTATTATTAATCTATAAACAAACATCTGCTATAATATAGAAACGTTCTTTATAAAAAAAATTATATTTTTGCCGCATATACGCCCCGTATGATCTTTTCAACAATGTTGAAAATTCAAAATATTTAAGCCTAAAAAAAACAATCATAGCTGATGGTTCCCCGGTAGAACTAATAGCTATACATTAAAGCCATGAAAATAGTTAAAGCATTCTTTACAGCCTGCTCCTTATTACTGCTCTTATCTTGCGCTAAAGATAAAAAGGGCGGTTCTGACGATTCCGAAATCCGGGAACGCTATTACAATCTTGAAAAAATCGGATGGAAATCCAAAGTCTACAGTCAAAAAGTTGATCAATTCGATTTTACAGCAACCGAAGTACCTATTCAGTATTACCTATTAAAGGATAAAGGCAATGCCAATTTATTCCTTGTAGACTCCCTATACAATGACAACAAAAGGGAAAGAGTAATTGAATTTACATTTGAGCAGGAAAACGAAAAAGACATTTTAGATCCCGAAACTACCGGAATCCCTTATGAAGATGGGGTTAAATATATGTCGTTTTCAATTGAAAACGACTTTTCTGTTGTTATCAATCAAAAAGATACTATCCCCTGTTCGGGAGCATTGTTTGAAAGAAGTTATAAAATAACACCCTATCAAAAAGTGATGTTGTTTTTCTCCAATATTGACCCCAACGCTAAAATTCAGCTTCTCTATAAAGACAACCTTTTTAAGAAAGGCACCCTAAAATTCCAATTTAAAGATCCATTTACAGAAATAGCCTTATGATAAAGCAAATCCGAAACAGCAAATTCACTAAAGTTGTGGCTTGGTACTTAACATTGATGATTTTTGTTGAAATCACCCAGCCCATCCGTATGTATGCTTTGACCAGTGGTCCGTCGCAGCCAGAATTTAACTCCTTTACCCCTATCGGAACTTCTGATATGGTTGATTTGGCCAGTGGTGATTTTAACTATAATATCCCGATTATGGATGTAGGCGGCTATCCTTTAAACTTATCCTACAATGCCGGTATCACAACCGATCAGGAAGCTTCATGGGTAGGTCTTGGCTGGAATTTAAACGTAGGACAAATTGAGAGACAAGTACGCGGTTTACCGGATGATTTTAATGGGGATAAAATTAAGTATGAAAATGATCTGAGGGATAATATTACCGTTGGAACTCATTTTGGTTTTAATGCTGCCTTTGCGGGTTATGACGCGATCAGACCCGGTGTAGGACTTGGTGTTCAATACAATAATTACGAAGGAATTACCTTTAAGCCTTCGTTTGGCGCCAACTTTGCTTTAAGTGAAAATGTAGCTGTAGGATTAAATTTTTCAAGTTCCGTTAGTGAAGGAGCAAGTGTTAATCCTTCTGTTAGTATATCCAAAAAATTAAAAGAAAAAGCAACAAGTGCAATCAGCTCAGAAAGCTTAAAAGGTACCGGAGGAATAGGACTCGGATTTAGCAGTAGAAAAGGTGTTGAAAACCTGAACTTATCTGCAAGTGTGAGGCGTATTAAAAACGTTTCCTTCTCTATTCTGGGAAACAGTTATAGTTTTACAAGCTCCAAAGGGGGCGGTGTTGGCGGAAGCATTTCATTCAACGATCAAAGCTATACGCCGAGTAAAAGAGTTGGTTTTGAAAATTCGAGTTTCACTTTTAACGGCGCTTTTGGTGGTGAATTTTACCTGGGTGAGTTTCAGGCACAACTGACCGGCTATGGCTCCTATCAAAAGGTTGCTTCTCAGTACCGAAACCGAACAGAGAAAGCATACGGTTATGACAATACGGAATACAAAAGAAAGCAGGCCGGTGTAATGGACTTTAACCGGGAGAACGACAGAACCGTTACAGAGAATACAACTGCTCTACCGGTAACCAATTACACCTATGACATTTACAATATTGAAGGACAAGGTGTTTCAGGAATGTTCAGGCCTTATCGTTCCCAAGTAGGCTATCTGTATAACGATAGAGTTTCAGATTATGGAGTCGGGGTAAGTCTTGGTGCCGAATTTGGAATTGGAAATTTAGTACATGGTGGTATTGACTTTAAAGTTGCTCCTTCAAGCAGCAGCACCGGCGGTTGGGTTAATAACAATCCGGCGTTGCAATATTTCAATGAAAGTAGTGATGACACCAAAGCTTTAGGCTATGAACCTGTAACCTACAAACTTGTAGGAAGCACCGTTGTAGATCCGGAGCAAAGTATTTATTTTGATAAAATTCATCAGACAAAAGCACTGAGAATCGGTTTGGGCGGTAGTACCAGAAACCGGATGACAACCAACAATTATAATGAAACACTTAATGATTCGTCCTATGCCATTAACTCTAAAATCAAGAGAACCAAACGGTATTTAAGAAACCAGGTTATCCATAAAGTAACCGCCGAAGAAACAGCCGGCGATCCTTTTGTGATCAAGAATGACAGTGCCAAGGTGCATCATACTGCCGGGATTAAAGTTTTGCAAACGGATGGTTCTACCTATGTGTATGGAAAGACAGCCTATAACACTAAGAAAGTGGAGGCTACTTTTGATGTTTCCAAACAACCCGGAAACAACACGACCGGTTTGGTGCCTTATAACGGAACGACAGCAGGTAACAACACCGATGTGAGCGATAAATTTCTGAATAAAATAACAACTCCTGCTTATGCACACAGCTATTTAATCACTTCAGTTTTATCAGCAGATTATGAAGATGTGGACAGTAACGGGCCGAGTCTAAACGATTTGGGAACATTTACAAAATTTGATTATACGACTATTAACAACTATCAGTGGCGCATTCCTTTTCAGAGCAATACCGCCAATTATAACGAGGGTTTGATCTCTAATAAAGATGATCAGAAAGGAACCTATATCTATGGAACAAAACAACTGGTGTATCTGGATAAAATCAGTACGAAAACCCATGTAGCCTTCTTTGATTTAGAAGACCGTCAGGATGCTGTAGGTGTTAGTGGAGAACATGGCGGTTCCGGTTCCGGGCGGATGAAAAGAATCAAGTCCATCCGACTTTATTCCAGACCGGAAGTAACCAATGCCTCAGGTGCAATTTTCGATCCCGGGATTGATGGTGCTGTCAAGCCTATTAAAACGGCACATTTTGACTATGATTATTCGCTATGTCAAAATACGCCTAACTCATTGGCTTCGACAAAAGGAAAATTAACCCTGAAACGCGTTTATTTCACCTACCGAAGTTCCAATATGGGAAAATATACACCGTATGTATTTAATTACGGACTTGAGAAATCAAAAGACAAACCGAGCGACTATACCATAAACAACGATTCTGTTAACAACCCGGAATACAATCCGAAAGGTTTTGATATTTGGGGGAATTACAAAGTGAACCCGACCGGAAGCGGTAACATTAACACCCCGCTTTCTAATACCGAATATCCTTTTGTACAACAGGACGACAAAATACTGGCAGATAACAATACCGGTGCCTGGACTTTAAAATCCGTTCAGCTGCCATCGGGAGGAGTTATTGCTATCGAAACAGAAAGTGACGATTATCAATATGTTCAAAACAAAAGAGCAATGCAAATGTTTAAGGTTATTGGAGCAGGAACAACGTATACCCCTGGATCGAATAATATAACCAATACCTTATACGGTGATGGTAGTGGTCATAAAAAATACCTTTATGTAAAACTGAATGCCGCCGATTCGATCACAACAAGGCAGCAGTTTATTGACCGGCATCTGGGTGAAAATTATAATAAAGCGATTCAGTTTCGTTTCCTAATGAACATGACGGCGAATGATGCACAATATGATTATGTCTCCGGGTATTTTGAGATAGAAGAAAATGAGAATCAAAACATCAAAATAAATGTCCTGAACCATGAAACCTATGGTCCTATAGCGGCGATTCCGCTTAAATTCCTGAACCGTGATGGTGCAAGTGGGTCCGCAGAGGTAAATCCTATTGTTAAAACCGGTTGGGGTTTTGGAAGAACCTATTTAAACCGGATTGTCTATAGTATCGGAGGAGACGCAACGAACACTAATTTTGTATCCATTGTTAACGACCTTGTTGGAAGTATCACTGCCATTGGCGAAATTTTTAGCGGTCCGAATAAAGCACTTCAAAACAAAGGCTGTGCCCGAATGTTCAAAACCGATAAATCATGGATACGACTCGAAAATGCAAAAGGAAGAAAATTGGGCGGTGGTTTGCGCGTTAAATCCATTCGACTGAGTGATGAATGGGGCTCCATGCTGGATAACAATCAATCCGGCGGCACCGATTTGTCCAACATGGAATACGGCCAAATCTATTCGTATAATGATGACCATAAAAGATCAAGTGGTGTGGCAACCTATGAACCTAACGGAAGTTCAGAAAATGCACTTTTAGAACCCTTATATCCAAAAAATGGCAGCTATGCTCAAAACATTTCGGCACCAAAGGAAAATAATTATGTAGAGAAACCGTTCGGTGAAAACTTCTTCCCGGCACCAAGGGTAACCTATTCGCGGGTAATGGTAAAAAACCTGCCTCGGAAAGATGGCAATAAAAAAGTCGAAAGACACGCAACCGGAATGGTTATAACCAGACATTACACCTCGTATGATTTCCCTACAAAAGTTGAATTTACCGACCCGGATATTAAAAATGATATTCCGGATCCAAGTAACATCATGAATATTGTTGTTCAACTGGCGAATGTTGTTGTAAGAAGTCATCTAACCATGTCACAGGGATATTCCATTGAAACCAATGACATGAACGGAAAAATCAAATCACAGGAAGTATATGCCGAAGGGCAGAATTCACCTATTTCGAAAGTAGAATATAAATATAACATAGCCGCAGATGGTACCCTGGATAATACTATACAAACCATTAATGAAAAGGGTGAGGTAAAAAAACAACTAATGGGTGTGGATTATGATATGGTGAATGATTTTAATGAAAGTCATTCCGAATCGGAATTGGCCGGTTTTGACGGAAATTTAGCGGCCTTTTTAGTTGCCATTTTCCCGGCATTTGTTCCTACTATACTTCCTAAATATTCGTATAACGAAAACTTACTACGAACGGCTGTTACTACAAAACACGTTCATAAGACCGGAATAATGGTTGAGAAAATTGCGTATGATTTAGGATCGACCGTTTCGACGAAAAACCTGGCATGGGATGCCAGTTCCGGTGAGGTGATACTCAATCAGACGATTAACGAATACGGCGATCAGTTCTATTCGCTAACGTATCCGGCCTACTGGAAATATGACGGTATGGGATTAGCCAGTACTAATATCGGTCTTGAGGGAAGTTTAAGAGCTGAAACTCCGGTAACAAGTCCTCCTCCTCCTAATAACGACGGAACTCCGATTCTTGCGACAGGGAAACCGTATTTTAAAATCAACTTTCAAAACGACTTAACCAAGTTTTTCCACTTGGGCGATGAGTTATATATTAAAACCGGAACACCTTTGGAACCGATAGAAACACAGGCGCTTGCTGCCCCTTCACCGGGAGCATCTATACTGGTAAACAGACTTTGGGTTATTGGCTTTAAGAGTGATAAATCCGGAATTCTATTGATGGATAAAGATGGTAACTACTTTAACAAGTGTGAAGATTATGTCGAGATTCCGTTTAAAATTGTCCGTTCGGGCTACCGGAATTTACAGGCCGCTTCAATGGCATCGGTTACTTTGATGAAAAATCCTGTTAAGATTACGGATGCGGTCAATCAAACCGGAATCCTGGATCAGGATATTCTGACATATAGCGGTTCGGCAACTGCGAATCCGAGGATACTAAATGCTAGTGCCGTGGTTTACAATGATTACTGGAAACCACAGTCTGAAAATAATTTACCGTATTATCCGGAACCAACGGCTAATCCTAATTCTCCGATTGATGCACAGGGGAATCCGAATTATCCGTATGCCGTTAGAGTTAATCCGTATCTCTGGAATATCAAAGGAGATTGGAGAACCGAAAAATCGTATGCATATTTAACCAGTAGAAACGCTTCGGCAACTACGGTAAATAACCCGAGAAATGAAGGCTTTTTTGCGAAGTTTACGCCTTTTTATATTGTCACAAATGGTCTTTGGTCGGTAAATACGGCTAACTGGACCAGTGCAAGCAGTATCACATTATATAGCCCTTATGGAACAGAACTGGAAAACAAGGATGCTTTAAACCGTTACAGCGCTGCGCAGTATGGTTATAACTATACGTTACCTATGGCGATAGCTTCCAATTCAAAATATTCGGAAATGGGGTTTGAAGGCTTTGAAGAAACGCCGAAAAACGGAACCACTAATCCATCACACTTTAGTTTCGACACCAGTAATGCATCGTATGCTACCAATCATTCGCATACCGGAAAGAAAAGTATAAAGGTGAGCACCGGCCAATCCGTTAAATTATCCCGTGAACTGGTTACGGCTCCGGCATCTATCCCGAAAGAAACCTGTCCGTCAAGTGCTGGTGAGAATCCGCCGAGCAACTGTACCTTTAATTTTACGCGAAATAGCTGTTCAAGTGGTGGCGATGCAGATGCCTGCAGAGGATTAAAATTAACATTCCCTGTAAATGTTGCTACTGTTACAGTTACAACCATTCCAAGTCCAACACAAGTTGCTTTGACCATTCCAAATAACAATATCGTTATCACCGGAAAAACGGTTCAGGTAAATATCATCGGAGACTTTTTAAATGGGGCTGACAATAACGGACAAAATGATAATCAGCAGTCTTCATTAAACGCAGAGATACAACTGAACGTTACTTTGGTAGGAAACACCTCACCTTGCTGTATCATAATTAAGTGTGAACACAATGTAAGCGGAGGAACAACACAAAACTATTTGGGTGTAACTCCAAGAACATGTAACAATAACCAATAGGATTCAATTTTTATGAGATATATTATATTCTTCGTGTTATTTATGAGTGTAAAAATAAATGCTCAGTATACCGACTTCACCAATTCATTCCAGCCAGCCCCGGGCAAGTATGTGGTGAGTGGATGGATAAAAGAAATCCATCCGACACAACAACTAACCTATACCGGCATGATTAAAATAAACATGTCCAATACGACTTCGCCACTACTGGCCACCTTACATCCGGTTGGAGAAATTATAGATGGCTGGCAGCTTATTGCCGGAGTGGTGGAAATTGTCTTCATTCCGGCCACGGTTCCGGGTTTGGAAATCGAACTGGTTTGTTCCAATACTGCCACGGAATGTTATTTTGACGATATCCGGTTCCACCCGTACAACGGCTCAATGAAAAGTTTTGTATACGATGAACAGACACAGCGTTTGATGGCCGAACTGGATGAAAACAATTACGCTACCTTTTACGAATATGATTTAGAAGGCGGCTTGATTCGTGTGAAAAAAGAAACGGAAAAAGGCGTCTTTACCATACAGGAGACCCGAAGTAACAGTATTAAAAAAAATTAATTCCTAATGATGAAAACATTACGATTCTATTTACTTTTCCTGATGGTGCTTCCTGCTTTTTCACAAGGGAAAGATACCGTTGAAGAGGTATTTGATAAAGTTGAAAAGAAATATAAGTCGGAGAAAAGCTACTGTTATCAATCGCAATATAACTTTTATAACACCGCTACTGCGACAAAACCGGTTGACAGTTATACCGGTACTATTTATAAAAATAATGCGGTAAGCTATCAGCAGATTAAAGACACTGAATTTGCCAGTTTCGGAGCAAACAACATCCTGATTAATCACCAGGAAAAAATAGTACAAATCGGTAAAGTGGAAAACAACAATTCACCAATTGCCTTAAAATCTTTTCTGAAACTATTTCCGGATTATTCGCTAAAACAAGATAAAACGTACTATATCTGTGAATTAAAATCAGGAAAGTATTCCCAGGTTTCGATGGATAAATTGATCATCTATATCAATAAAGCGGATTACAGTCTGGTTAAACAGTATTTTTATTTTATGGGTGAAAAAGATTTTGTGATTAAGGATAAAAAGATCAAAATAAAAAATCCAAAACTGGAAGTACGCTATAAAAAGAACCCGAAATGTCCGGAGATCAAACAACAGGATTTCTTCACGGTTAAGGACAAAAAGTTTATCGTTACCCCTAAATTAAAAAATTACAAGGCTATAACATTATAATAATATGAATACAGTATTAGGCAGGTTATTGATTATAATTACCCTTTTTTCATCCGTTTTTGTTACGGCACAAATAGATGAAAAGGAATATCCCATTGCTCCGATTCAACTAAATGGTTTTAGCCAGCAGACTTCGGTATCAGACCCCGAAGCCGGTTGGGCCAACCAGCATAATAAGGATCCTTATTGCTATGCACGCTTGCGGGTTGACAATACTTTGCCGCCCTATATCTGGTATGAGTTCAAGGCTACTTTTTTAGTTACGCCATTGTTAGCTGACGGTACCGTTGACACTTCGGTTACACCGAGAGAAGAGGTATTGTCGCTTTCGTATAATCCGCATTCGGCAGCCACGACCAATACCCTGTTTACTGATGTAAGCTTTTTACAGGTTAAGAATAGATACGGAATGAAGATCAGTTTGATTCCGGGGTCTGTTGTATATAAAAACCTTGTTAACAATACAACCTCTAATTATATTCCTGAAAACATTTTCCTGGATTTAGGATTAAAAGTAAAACGATATTATACGGTTTCCGATCAGTTACCGAATCCGGTCTCAACGATAACGAACCTGTTGGATTCCGCTACAGGAACCATGGTACCGGGTTCTATTAAAATAGAATGGCAAAAACTGACCGGTGCTCTCGAATATGAATTGGAATGGACATGGGTAGATTCCTATTCCGATACCGGTGCTACTGATAACTTAGCCGCGAATGCAATCAATTTTAGCGATCGTGATTTTGAATTGAACAATACCCGTATTCTAACCAAATCCAACTCCTACGAAATTCCATTGCTTTATGCCAAAGGCTATCTTATTTACAGAGTAAGGGCTGTGGGTTTATATCCGGAGCTTTTCAGAGGAAAATACTATGGTAAATGGAGTTCGGGAACGGCTTCAAAAACCAAGGTTTCCGACTGGCCGCATATTGCCCAGCTGTCTGAACACGAAAAAAACAAAAACTGGCAATTACAGGTTAGTTATGCCGAGAATGGCAAAAAGAAAGAAGTGATCAGTTATTTTGACGGCTCGTTGCGTAACAGACAAACGGTAACAAAAATCAATACCGACAAAAATGCCATTGTAGGGGAAGTAATTTATGATGCACAGGGCAGACCTGCTGTTGAAGTCTTACCTACTCCGGTAAATGAGAATAGTATTCGCTATTTTAAAAATCATAATAAAAATCAATCCGATACATCTTATTCCTATAAGGACTTTGATTTTGATTCCACCTCAGATACGATATGCAATGTGCAGGTCAATAAAATGGATTCCGGATTCGGTGCGGCCAGATATTATTCAAGCAAGAGCCTTTCCGATTTCCCGAACAGTATTCATCAGGAATATGTACCGGACGCGCAAAATTACCCTTTTTCCCAAATAGAATACACGCCTGACAATACTGGTCGTATTGCCCGAAAAGGCGGGGTAGGCTATAACCATCAATTAGGATCCGGGCATGAAATGCAGTATTTATACACTACACCTACAGATAAAGAAATCAATCGCCTGTTTGGTTATAGTGTAGGCGATGTCTCGCATTACAAAAAGAACATTGTAATCGATCCTAACAGACAGGTATCGGTTAGTTATATCGATCCGCAGGGAAGAACGATTGCAACAGCCTTATCAGATGATCCAAAAGACAATCTGGATAAACTTGAAGATGCCGGGAACGACAACCCGATGCATGGCATGATGGAAGTTGACTTGTTGGGTATCAACCGACTGGAATCTACCGGTAATTTCCCGGTAAACAACGATAAATTAGTCGTTTCAAAACAACTGGCTGTTGGAGGCAATCGGATTGCACATGAATTTGATTATACGGTAAATCAAACACAGCAATTTACGCCGGCCAGTCCGGAAAATTGTAACAGACCGGTCTATCCTTTTGTTTATGATTTAAAAATCAATCTGAAAGACCAATGTCAGGAAGACAAGATCGCTGTTGAAAAAATTAAATTGGGAAGCGCATCAAACCCTTTCCCCTACCAGTCGAATCCAAGTACTTTTTTCATGGCTTTGAATTCCGGTTCCTATACGCTTCTAAAGGAGCTTAAAGTCAATGCTGAGCAACTCAATGAATATGCCACGGATTATATCAGTAAGCTTAGGAATCCCAATAATTCCTGTTATGTAAATCCAAACCAGTTCTCTCCGAATATCTCATTGGATATGTGTAATATGACCTGTACAAGTTGTACGGCTGCCATTGGTACCCCATCAAACTATATTATAAATTCATTGAGTACCTATTACAGTGTTCCTGCGGCCACATTTAGTTTACCAACCAATCTTACGGCTCCGATATCCGTAACGATATCCGGCAATACCAGTATTGACCAAACTCAGGCTAACGGACTCGCCAATCGCTTTTTTAGAGAATGGCAATTGTTAAAACAGGAGTGCGACCAACTATGTCCTGCTGAAGTGTATTTTGATTCCAGTTGTACGGTTAATGAGCAAACCTTATTGGGCGATGTGAGTCCTTTTGGACAGTATGGAATTACTAAAAGCACAATACTGAATGCAAATGGGCAAGAAGTAGCCAATCCGGATTTCGAGTTAAGTGTTTTCAATCAACAGGGGAAATTATACCGAAACGGAGCGGTAACCGGTAATAACTGGAAAAATTCAAGTCTTTCTTACAAAGACATCGACGGTAATGATGCCTACGTAATCGTAATACCAAACGGAGACGGAACCTATACACCTGCTGTTACAGGCTTAGTTCTTACAGAGACGGTGGACGGTACATTACGCCGTAAAGTAAAACCGCAACAATTAGTTAACTACGCTGATTTTGTTGAGGCCTGGGATCTCAGTTGGGCGAAATCATTACTTATTTATCACCCGGAATATCCTTATTTAGAGTACAATAAAGAAGTTTGTAAACTTACTAAAAATGTTCAGGGTACCAGTACAATAATTGCAGTCAATTCAGATGGATATGACAGTTACCTGCAAAATGTAAAAACATTTAACGATGCCGTAAGTAAAGGCTTAATTGGGAATAATCTTTCCGCACATACCGGAATTTATACCAATGACCCCTACTTCCAGCAACTGCCGGCAGCTTTTGAAAGTGCCGCACTGTTTGGTTACCGAACCGGTATTATGCAGGAAGCCATCAATTCCGATTATTTATCGGACGGTACAACCGTACTGAAATTATATCAGGCCGCTTTACAGGCCGCTTACTGTAATCCACTGGTACAGTGCAATCTCCCAACGGCTGTTTCGTCTTTAACAACCGAACAAAAAGACGTCTTCTGGAAAACGTACCGAAGCCTTTATATTGGTTTAAAATCGAAAATAAAACACGTTTTCAGCAATATTTATGCGATCGAGAAAGGATCGTATAATGGTTGTATTGGTGGCGTATTGGATTATTCGGTTACGAATGTATTAACGGATAACTTCTCGCAAAAAGCCAGTTTATTCAATTATATCTATAGTATTTCGGTACCGTCACTTTGTGCCAGCACCAGCGGCATCTTATACAAAGAAAAAACAAAGCGCTTTATCCCGGTTGATTTCGGTTATGATTCCGGTGTTGATCCGCAAACGGCTCTGGATCAGTTACAGGCACAAAACGACTACGAATATTATACCCAAACCGGTAATTGTCCGTTGCTTTTTGATTTTGAATATTTTATAAGCGGATTCTTTAAAGACGCATCATTTACCGGGCAAAACATTACAGCATTGTCCAGCCGACCTTTTACAGGACAATATGTAACAGCCGATTTAATCAAAGCCCTGGGATCGGCAATTGTGCCGTTAAATTCGCTGAACATCAGCTCGGCTACGGCAAACAATACGCTTACGATAAACTTTAACAGTAGTCCGTCGCAACCGTTTTGTGGCACCACAGTTAAGGTTGATTCTTCCGAATATACGTGGGCGAATTATAACACCACGTGGAAAATTAAAAATATCAAGCAGTGTTATTATGACAGTGCAGCTTCCGTGCCGGCGAATCAGGTTTTCGCTTACAAAGCAGTGGCTGTAATTTTAGTTAACGGAACCGAAAAAGAAGTGGTTCTTTACGGAACGACCTGCGCACCGATTGGGGAATGCAGTACGGATCATAATAATCAAATTGGTCAGGTACTGGATCCTAACGCCGGAACATCCGAAAACGGAAACAGCTGTACCAAAAAATATCAGTTCCGTCAGGCTTTTGTAGCTTTTATTAACCAGCTAAAACAAACAGGCCAATTACAAAGTACAACTCCGGTAAATCTTGACAACGTATCCTCCTATAAAAATTCCTACCTGGCTACATTCTTTAATGAGCCTGCCAATTCTCCAATCCAGACAACATGGATCAGCAATCAATATGGTTATGGTATGAGCCGGGCAGGAGAAACTATATTTTCATTGGATCAAACTGTAAATCTTTCCACTCTGAGTACCTATCCGTTTAGTAATGTTACCATTACAAGTAACGGTTCAATAGATATTTTTACGTTTCATTATCCGAATGCATCGGGAGCTGTTCAGTCTGCAACCGGAAGAGTAAAGCCGAATCTTAATTATGATTGTTGTGCTGATGGTAAGGGATATGTTCCCCTATTAACTCTAAGAAAAGAAATATCTCAAAATTCTCTTGCTAATGGAAAACTAACGTATTCGGACATATATTTCACACCTTTAGATCTATATATTCAAAATAATGAAGTCCTAGATATCCAGGTTACAATGAATACCAACAATGCTAGTTCAGACTTAAAAAACGACTATACTGTTTCACTATTTATTAACAATAAAGAATACTCCTTTGAAAAAGGAAATCTTTCTTTTAGCTTACAATCAGGCGTGGTTAACGAATTGTACAGACTTCCGGCAATAAACAGGATTTCATGGAACAAGTATTATGGAGCCGGATTTGAAATGTTCAACTTGTATTATAAAATTAATGGCAATACCAGAACCTTCCCTTTTACTGAAGGCTCTGGTAACCCTACTGCTATTGAGAATTCTGCTATTGCAATAAAACTACCACAGGGAGTAAATTATAGTTCATGGCTTACAAACCCTACACGATTATGGTTCAACAAATTACTGGCAAATACCACTATATATGACCCTACGGAAGCTTATTGGGAGGATAATGGACTATTCCGATTCAAACCGAACACTCCTTTAAGTTTTACTGTAAAAACCAAAATGAAATTAACGGAACCACTATTTTATTTTGGCCCGAACGATACTTTTGGTCACTTCCTAAGTTTAACAAGTGACTTTGAACAAAATAACGTTCCAAACTCAGAAGGTTATACGATAATGTTGTCTGCACAAAGTGCTAAAACCGGTCAATGTACAACCTGTCTTACACAACCGGTGGTTCCTGTTGCCTGTGATGCGAAGAAAGCCGATTTTTTAAACTTTATACTTCATGGAGGTCCTAATAATGGTCCGCGTTTTAGCGATTATGATGTTCAAGCCAATCAGTTTGACAATTTCTGTGCAAACAATCTTCAATATATTGTTGACAGCTATAAATATTACTGCAATCAGTTAGCGATCACATCGTCTTACGATTTTAATTTCAGAACCATTGCCGAATTTGGAAATACCTATTTACATTACGGGTTTAATCAGATCAACAGTGTTATCGATGCCTATAAGGGATACTATACAGCTAATGCCGGCAATCCGGATCGTTTAAACTGGAACAACTGGGTAAACACCCTATATAAAGATGCGCATCCGGAGATATGCCCTCCGGCTTCATTAGGCACATACTCGCCGGAATTACCTGCCGATAACGAAAGCACCTGCGTACATTTAATTAAAAACCTGAACGAAACCTATCAGCAGGAGGCCTATGACAATTATTTAGAATCCTTACGAAAAAAATTCATTAAGGAATATACAGCTGCTGCAATGGCAACAGTTAAAGAAACATTCAAGGTAAATTATTTCGATAAAGAATATCAATATACACTATATTATTACGATCAGGCCGGGAATTTAACACAAACGGTAGCTCCGGAAGGCGTAAAACGTTTTACACCGGACGAGATTAATACTAAAAACACGGCGATCAATACTTTTAAAAATAATTTTGATCCGTTGGCTCCTAATGTTGAAAATACAGCGTTACAGCCACAACACACTTTTAAAACACAATACCGTTATAATACACTGAACCAACTGGTATGGCAAAAAACACCGGATGGTGGGGAAACCCGTTTTGCTTACGATGCGTTAGGAAGAATAATCGCTTCACAAAATGCTAAACAATATGTTCTTGAGTCTAGTATTAAGAGAATGAGCTATACGGTTTATGATAATTTAGGTCGCATTATCGAAGTTGGGCAAATCGTTATATCTGGTCAGCCAAATCAATATGGCACTCATTTTTTTATCTCAGATGAAGGAAGGCTGATGCGTTCCTATCTTACCGGAGGCAATGTTACAAATCAGATTGTCAATGGTTTTCCGGAAGAAGGACTTATGAAAGTGGAAGTAACCCGAACCGTTTATGGTGAAGCCCCTCAGCTTGAACTGTATCCGGAGTCAAGGTTGGCCTCCGATTTCTTCTATTCCAATTATAATCCGCAAGCGAGCAGGAATCGCGTAACCGGTATATTTGCCTATGACGAATACATTCAGGGTGAAGAGCTTGATTTTATAAATGCCATCGTTTATAATTATGACATACACGGTAATGTAAAAGAGACCCTGACATACATACCAACATTAAAAGATTATTATTGTGATCCGAACGTCATGGCGGATGCTGCTTTAGGGCTTAAAAATGATTGTGAACTGCATATTAAACGAGTGGTATATGATTATGACCTAATAAGTGGTAATGTGAACTCGGTTACGCTTCAGCCCGGAAGAGCCGATCAGTTTATTCATCAATATGAATATGATGCAGACAATCGTATTGTAGCCGTAAAAACATCTCCTGATGGTATTGTCTGGGAGAATGATGCAAACTATAAATATTATGCCCATGGTCCGTTGGCACGTGTTGAACTGGGTGATAAAAAAGTTCAGGGTATCGACTATGCCTATACGTTACAAGGATGGCTTAAAGCCGTAAACGGTGAGAATCTGGCGGCTCCGGAAAACGATATGGGGCTTGACGGAACGGCTTCAAAAAAAGACAGCAACAAAGATGCCTTTGGTTATTCCCTTACTTATTTTGACGGTGATTATAAAGCCATAGCAACGGAAGATAACGGAGACGCACAATTCAAACCGCTGATGTTTAGTCGGGACAATGGTATTGCCGCAAGTGGCAGAAATCTGTACAATGGTAACATCAAACAGATGACAACGGCTATTCGCACCAACAGAGAGGCCTTACTGGATGTTCAGAAAAACAATTACACCTATGACCAGTTAAACCGTATTACCGGTATGACCTCTGTTGCCATTACGCCTAACGCTACAGGTGCGGCCGATGTTAAAAACGAGAGTTACACCTCTCGATATACTTACGATCGGAACGGAAACCTAAAAACACTTTCCAGAACCGCTCCAGACCAGAATGGTGCTTTTCAGAAAATGGATGATTTATCCTATGACTATTTACCGGGAAATAACAAATTACGCCTGGTTAAGGATAAGGTTCAGGATAGTAATTTAAGTCCGAATGACCTGGAAGACCAGGTTCGGCAATTGGCTGAAATCGGAATTGTTTATAACATCAACAACCTGAATACGCATAATTATATTTACGATGAGATCGGTCAGTTAGTAGCAGACAAAACAGAAGGTTTAAAAATAAACTGGCGGGTTGATGGTAAAGTGCAAAGGATAACAAAAAATAAAAACGGAGCCGAGACGGTAATCTATTTTGAATATGACGGTTTAGGAAATCGAATTTCAAAAAACGTTGTTGAATCCTCATTTGGAGATCCGCTTACCAACTCCGATTATTATTCCAGAGACGCTCAGGGGAATGTCCTTGCCGTTTACAGGTATTCGACCCTTTCAAACAGAAATGGAATAAGTAAAAATTATTACATTAAAGAACATCATATTTTTGGCAGCAGCCGATTGGGTCTGGAAGACAAATTAGTACAATTGTATAAATACAAAAAACCGGAAATTATCGGGCCGCTGGCACATGCTGCTCAGGCAGGCAACGCTGCAACAGCAAGTGCTCCGAGTGTACCGCAGAGTGTTTCCGATTTAAAAATATATTCCTTAAATGTTACCCCGTCTACTAATGCGACCTGGAATGAGCCATATTTAACAACGGTAAATTCAAACGTTGATACTGTAGCATTAACCAGCAAGTTTAAAATAAGCCAGACAGCTACGCCGCCGGCTTCCACTTTAATCGGTCAGGTAGAAATTATGGGTCAGGGAACCTATATCGACCATAATAAAACGATTGTCCGTCCGCCATTAAATGTAATGTCTAATATTAACATAGAAGCCGATGGTACAATAACCCGAACAGTAGCCGGAGATAGTTGGGGTGATGTGGGCGGTTCTACACCATATCTTTTAACCGGAGATGGTTATGTGGAAAGAACTATAAAAGGACCTTTGGCTTCTAATGAATATGTGATGTTAGGCTTATCATATTCCGATCCTAACGTTCATTATAACACCATCAATTATGCATTCTATACTTTCGGTTCCAATATTTTGTATGCTTATGAAAATTCCGTACGATATACATTACCCACTGGAAACGATCTTTTTGCGATAGGTGACCTGTTACGAGTAGAAAGACGAAGTGGAAAAATCAGATACTTTAAAAATAATACATTGGTGCGAGAAGTTGTCGAGTCCCAGCCAGGACAACCTATGCTGGTTGACTTTGCCCTGTATAGAAGCCAGACTAAAATCTACGATCTGAAAGTTGTAAAATATAATATTCCTTATGTTAATGCAAATGAAACAATAATAAACCCACAATTAACCCGCTCACAAAACGTTGCTGTTGATGCCTCCGGGAAAATTACAAAAACAAGTATGACCGACTGGAATTCGGGAGGTGAAACGGCTAAATTATTAGTTGGTAATGGTTATGTAGAAAGAATAATTGGCGGAACTTTGGAGTCCAATTATTATGTGATGCTTGGATTGTCATACCAAACAGATACTGAAATTGCAAGTCCATACACTATTAATTATGCCATGTATAGTTATATGGACGGCAGAGTTATGGCTTATGAAAATGGTGTCAATCAGCCCTTAACAGCATCGTTTCCGGTTGGGGCTAATTACTACAAAATTGGCGATGTCTTAAGAGTTGAAAGGATAAACAGCAAAATTAAGTACTTTATTAATGGTATTTTACTACATACATTGAATGAATCTGCTGCAAATGCCGGTCAGCCAATGTTAGTTGATTTTTCAATAATAAAACAAAATTCCAGTATTTACAACCTTAAAGTAGTCAACTATGATGCGGTACCACAGCCGGAAAACTATTATATCATTACCAAACCGCCGTTAACGGCTTCACAGAATGTTGCGGTTGATGCTAATGGTAAAATTACAAAGACATCCCCTCAGGCATGGGATGCAGGTGGTGAAACGGCCAAATTATTAGTAGCAAACGGTTATGTGGAAAGAACCATTGGAGGCACGCTGGAGTCGAATCACAACATTATGTTAGGATTATCCTATCAGTCTACTGCAGATCTTACCGAGTACAGAACCATTAATTATGCGCTGTATTCCTATATGATTAACAACAAAGTTATGGCATATGAAAATGGTGTCAATAGAACTTTATTGGGCTCATTTCCTGTTGGAACAGATGTTTTCAAGATAGGAGATGTTTTGCGATTAGAGCGATTAAACGGTAAGATTAAATTCTACAACAACGGAATTTTATTACATACCTTGAATGAAGCAGCGGCAAATGCCGGTCAACCGATGTTAGTCGATTTCTCCATGCCCAATCAAAACTCCAGTATTTACAACCTGAAAATTGTAAATTATGTAATGCCGCAACAGGTCACGGAAGGCAATATCAAAACAGGAATTCAATTGTTTGCCGATTACCAGAACAGCACTTTTAAACCGAAAGCAATCGTAACCAAAGAAGTATTTGCGAATGGTATTACGACTAAAAAGCAATATACAATAGCCAATCTTTCCGGTTTAACCGTAACGGCTGCGGAAATGAAAGAAAAAGGAATGCAGGTTTCTTTTGAAGGAAAAATAACACCGGTATTAGGTTCGGATAGTATTGAAGGTGGTATGGCCGTAAACGGAAGTCAAAATACTGCATTCAACAGGAATGCGGTGACCTCAACATCGGCAACTGCTCCAACAGCTCCTGTTTCAAAATTAGGTGCCGGAACGTTTGATATTTGTAGTGTCAATTATAGTTTGGGTAGCCCGGTTAACACACTAACGCGTGAATTTGACTTTAACAATAATGTAGGAACCGGATTAAACAATCCGCCGGTTTCTGCTTCCGGCAATATTACAATGACCGTATCCCCTGCTGCCGTTCGTGTTTTAGGACCGTGTTTAACAGATACCGATGGCGATGGGCTTTATG
>NZ_DFUB01000010.1:0-11313 GCF_002379575.1 Flavobacterium sp. UBA4197 | reverse complement strand
CCTCTTCCCATTCCGAACAGAGAAGTTAAGCCCGCCTGCGCAGATGGTACTGCAATCCTGTGGGAGAGTATGTCGCCGCCTTTCTTTTGAAAACCCTATCCCAAACGGATAGGGTTTTTTGTTTTTAGAAGGTATGAGAAAAGAAGTGAGAGGTGAGAAGTGAGATGAACCGGTTATATAACCTATAAATCCTCCTTTAATAAAAGATATTACGCTATTATAGGGCAAAAAGGATACTGATACTCCAGAAAAAAAGCCCTTCTATTGAAGAGCTTTGCAATTTTTAATACCTATAATTACCCGTGAATGGTTTCCTGTTTGCCGTATTTGGTGATGATAGAAGTCTCAAATTCAATCCATTCCTGCCATCTTTTGTCTACATCCACTTTTTCCGTATACTTTCTGGCAAAACCTAAAAATGTAGTGTAATGTCCGGCTTCACTAATCATCAGATCCCTGTAAAATGTTGCTAATTTCTGGTCTTTAATGTTTTGCGACAGCACTTTAAAACGTTCGCAGCTTCTCGCTTCAATCATAGCGGAGAACAATAAACGGTCAATTAATGAATCGTTACGGCTGCCGTCTTTCTTTAAGAACTTGTATAATTCATTTACATAATCGTCTTTGCGCTCTCTTCCTAAAGTCAGGCCTTTTTCCTTAATCAGTTCGTGTACCAATTCGAAATGTTCGATTTCTTCCTTTGCAATTTTAAGCATTTCGGTTACCAATTCCTCTTTTTCAGAATTGTTGGTAATGATAGAAATCGCATTGGAGGCAGCTTTCTGCTCACACCAGGCATGGTCGGTCAGAATCTCCTGAATATTGGATTCCACTATATTTACCCATCGTGGGTCAGTTTTTAATTTTAAACCTAACATTGTACTGAATTTTAGATGTAAAAATACAATTTTACTGCGAGAGTCTAAAATGATGTTTCCTTTCAAGTTGCTTATATTTGCATCTTATTGAATGCAAATGGGAAAACCTTTAGTGCTGATTATAGGCTATGTATGGCCGGAACCGAATTCTTCTGCAGCCGGCAGCAGAATGTTGCAGCTGATTGAATTTTTTAAAGCCGAAAATTATACCGTTGAATTTGCCAGCCCGGCAGCCTATAGTCCTTTTGCTGTTGATTTAAAAGCAATAGGAGTTAAGCAGACGGCTATAACGTTGAATTGTTCCAGTTTTGATGATTATATCCGGGAATTGAACCCTGCCATTGTTTTGTTTGACCGTTTTATGATGGAAGAACAGTTTGGGTGGCGTGTGGCGAAATATTGCCCCGATGCCTTGCGATTGCTGGATACGGAAGATTTACACTGTTTGCGGGAAGCCAGAAGAATTGCCTATAAGCATCAGACTACCGTTGACGCCGGATTATTGCAGTCGGATCTTGCAAAACGGGAAGTCGCCAGTATTTTCCGCTGCGATCTGACCTTTATGATCTCGGAATATGAAATGGAATTGTTAACTGGGACTTTTAAAGTCGATCAGACATTATTGTTCTATTTACCCTTATTAGTCACTCAAACGGAACTTACAGCCTTTCCGCAGCGGGAGTCTTTTGCGTCCCGGAAAGACTTTGTTTTTATCGGCAACTTTCTGCACGAACCAAACTGGAACTGCGTACAGGTTTTAAAGAAAGAAATCTGGCCCGAACTGCGAAAACAGTTACCGGAAGCAGCATTATATATTTACGGAGCTTATCCGTCACAGAAAGTACTGGATTTTAATAATCCCAAAGAACGTTTTTTGGTAAAAGGCAGAGCAGAGAATTCTTTTGAAGTAATTGAAAAGGCAAGGGTTTTACTGGCACCGATCCGCTTTGGCGCCGGAATCAAAGGGAAATTGCTGGATGCTATGGTGTGCGGAACACCATCTGTTACGACAACTACAGGAGCCGAATCGATGTCCGGAGATTTAGAGTGGAACGGTTTTATAGAAGACAATAACAGCCGTTTTATTGAACAGGCAGCTGCCTTGTATGCCAATGAGCAGTTATGGCAGGAAAAGCAAAATAACGGACTGCTACTGTTGCAGGAAAAATACCGGGATGTTTTGTATTGGGACAGTTTAAAAAACAGGATAACGGATTTGTTGCAGCATGTAAACGAACACCGTCTTGGAAACTTTATCGGTGCCATGTTACAGCATCATTCTTTACAGAGTACGCATTATATGTCGAAATGGATAGCGGAAAAGAATAAAGATAAGAGCCATTCTTCCGAATAGCTCTTTCTGTTAGGTATTGGTTTCCAAATCTTTGATATAGTCTTCATATTCATAGAAAAAGCGCTCAAAGGCGTCCATATTCTCATAAAAGAAGTCAAAGATTTCCGGCCATGTTGTTTTGTTAAACAGGCTGATTCCCGTTTTTTCCACCCATATTTTACTGATTACTTTTCCGGTATCCAGATGGAAATTGCGTTCCAATATGGCTTCCGGCAGAAAGTCTTCTAATAAAATGGTTTTCAGGGATTCTATCTTTTCAAAATAAATTTTTCTTTTCTCTTCATCTTTGGGTTCTATGTCTAATAGTACCTGAATCTTTTTGTTGTCCACATAAAATTTAAAAGAAAAGTCTTTGATTTTAGTGTCATACAACAACCATTTTCGAGGATAAACACTCGCGAATTCCGTCCAAAATTCCTTCTTAATTTTCTGTGCTTCTTCCTTACTGAACATTTTTTTATTTGAATATTTGTATTAATAAAAGTTTGCCAAGATATTTTTTTGAGGTAACTTTATGATTGTGTTTTTAAAGAAAACTCAAAAAAAAGATGGACTTTCAAGATTTTTTAAAATATATTCCAAAAATAGAAAAAGAAAAACTTCTGGCGTCGGATGCACATATAAAAATGGCACCCCTGGAACGTATTTCTACTCTGAAAGAGGCAAATTACGTTGATAAAAATCCGAGAAGGGCCGCCGTGATGATGTTGTTTTATCCTAAAAACAACAAAACACACCTGGTTTTGATCGTTAGAAACACTTATCCCGGAGTTCATTCTTCACAAATAGCATTTCCGGGCGGAAAAGTGGAACCGGAGGATAAAAATTTAATCCAGACGGCACTACGGGAAACCCACGAAGAAGTCGGTATTGCGCCGCAGAAAATCAAAGTAATAAAGCCTTTTAGCGAAATTTATATCCCACCCAGTAATTTTCTGGTATCGCCGTTTATGGGAATTTCACAGGAAGAATTGTCTTTTGTGCCACAGCTGGAAGAAGTCGCCCAGATTATCGAACTGCCTTTGGCCATGTTCCTTGATGATAACATTATCATCGAGGTAATGATGACCACTTCCTATGCCCAAAACATAAAAGTACCCGCTTTTCAAATCGAAGATCATATCGTCTGGGGTGCCACAGCAATGATGATGAGTGAGCTCAAAGAAACTGTTAAGAATGTAATCTAATCGATTTGTTTTCTGTAAATTTGCAGCTCTTTTTTGAAAACTAAACAGTAAAAAAATGGGATTGTTTAAAAGAAATCCTTTCGGTCATATACTTTTTATTAAAAAATGGCTGATTCGTGTTTTTGGGGCTTTAACCCATAGGCGTTATCGCGGGTTTAATGAACTTCAGATTGACGGATCGGAAATTATCAGGGCATTACCGGATAAGAATGTACTTTTTATCTCCAATCATCAGACGTATTTTGCGGATGTGGTAGCGATGTTTCATGTTTTCAATGCCAGTTTAAAAGGCAGGGAAGACAGTATTAAAAATATCGGATACCTGTGGGAACCCAAACTAAATATTTATTATGTAGCGGCAAAAGAGACCATGCAGGCCGGATTACTGCCAAGGATTTTATCCTATGTGGGAGCAATTACTGTAGAAAGAACCTGGCGTTCTAAAGGTAAAGATGTAGCCGAATCGGAAAAAAAAGATGTCAACCCGAACGATACCGAAAATATTAAGATCGCTTTGGCCGATGGATGGGTAATTACCTTTCCGCAGGGAACGACAAAGTCGTTTAAACCGGTTAGAAAAGGAACAGCACACATTATCAAACAGCATAAACCGGTAGTGGTACCTATCGTTATTGACGGTTTCAGACGTTCTTTTGATAAAAAAGGACTGCGGTTAAAAAAGAAAGGCATTCTGCAATCGTTTATCATCAAGGAACCGTTGGATATTGATTATGAAAACGATACCATAGACGAAATTGTCGCAAAAGTGGAATATGCTATTGAACAGCATCCTTCCTTTTTAAAAGTTATTCCGGTGGAAGAAATTGAAGCCCAGGAAGAACTGAACAAACAAAGACAGTGGGATTATTAAGATATAAAAAAAGCGGCTTACGATGGTAAGCCGCTTTTTTTATAGGTCTATTTTTTTCAGTTCTTCATAATTTTTATACAATCTTCGGAGTAAAAATCCGTAAAGTAAGCGGTAGAACAACCAGAACAATCCAAAGAGAATGGCAAAGAATATAATGGTAGATCCGATGATTAAAACCCAGAACATAAAACTCTGATCGCTTCCGGAAACCTTATATATCCGGGTAAACTTCTCATCATACATAAAAGACGCAATCATTATCGTGATAAAGATAGTGCCGATCATCGCCAGGTTGTACCAGATATAATACTGTACGGTTTTGCGGGTTTTCAGGATGCTTTTCATTAACGATTTTACATTGTCTGTTGTATTGATGCGTTTAAAATTTATATAGAATAAAAAGATAAACGAAAGAATCACCACATGATTGATAACGGTAAAAATGCTGATTAACGTAGCGATATGATACGACTCTAAAGTCTTCAGATAGTTTTCGTCTGCGGTAAAGAAACTGATTACACTCCAGAACAATATCTCCAATATGCTGATAATAAAAATCCATTTCACGATGGAAGAAGACTTCTTATGCAGCATGGCATAGATCTCCTTCTCCGTAATTTTCGGAAAAGCATTTTCATTCTTTTTCCAGTCTTTTTTTAATAAATCTAACTCTTCCATATAGTCATCCTCTCCTTATGGATTTACAATTTTTTTTAATTTTCCTTTAATACGGTTCATCTTTACCCGGGCATTTACTTCGCTGATTCCCAGGGTTTCGGCAATCTCCGTATAATCCTTGTCTTCCAGATACATAAAGACTAAGGCTTTTTCAATATCATTTAATTGATGTACCGCTTTATACAATAATTTAATCTGTTCTTCTTCTTCAAAATTGTAATCCTCGTGATTAAATCGGTGTATTTTATTGTCAAATTCGATAGTATTAACCGTTTTTGTCTTTTTTCGGTATAATGTAATCGCTGTATTCAAAGCGACCCGGTAGGCCCATGTAGTAAATTTTGCTTCTCCGCGAAATTGCGGGAAAGCTTTCCATAACTGAATCGTGATTTCCTGAAACAAATCTTTGTGCGAATCCTCATCAGAAGTATACAGCCGACAAATCTTGTGTATAATATTCTGATGTTCTTCCAATTGGGAAACAAAAGATTGCTCTAAACTCGAATTCATATTGGAATTAGTGTGGTTTTTAAACGAATTGTTACAGGTGTTCCTCTTTTTTATTTTTAAAGATACAAATCAAATTTTTCAGGAATGCTGTGCTGTGTAAAAAATACCGGTATTACTGTTATGGTTTTGATGTCCTTACGAGCATTTGCTTTTC
Source organism: Flavobacterium sp. UBA4197 (assembly GCF_002379575.1). Classification (NCBI taxonomy): domain Bacteria; kingdom Pseudomonadati; phylum Bacteroidota; class Flavobacteriia; order Flavobacteriales; family Flavobacteriaceae; genus Flavobacterium; species Flavobacterium sp. UBA4197. The sequence continues at coordinate 5,681 of NZ_DFUB01000010.1, read as the reverse complement.
ATAAAACCGTTGAAGCTTTCTGTCCGGTTGTGAAAAAGAGTTTCGTTATCGGCAGGAAATAAATGCTGTTGCAGGAACATTTCGGGATGTTTTTAAGGAGAAAAGGAAAGTGCTTAAAGCGAATAAAAACCGCAGGAGTGATGATTAAAGTTTGTAACTTTACGTGTTAAATATGAAAAAAAGAAAATGAATATTCCCCGTTCAAGTTTTCCCAGAATCGTTATTATAGGAGGTGGATTTGCAGGAATTGCATTGGCAAAAAAACTCAGAAACAAAAATGTTCAGGTTGTCCTTTTAGACAAACACAACTATCATACTTTTCAACCGTTGCTGTACCAGGTTGCTACCGGTGGCCTTGAAGCCGGTTCGATAGCCTATCCTATCCGGAAAGTGGTTCAGGAATATGAGAATTTCTATTTCAGGCTGGCGCAGGTAAAAGAGATCGATACGGAACATAAAAAGGTTATTGCCGATATAGGCGATTTATACTACGATTACCTGGTGATTGCCACCGGGTCCAAAACCAATTATTTCGGGAATAAGGAGATTGAGAAAAACAGTATGGCGATGAAAACCATTCCGCAGTCTCTGAATATCCGCAGTCTGATACTGGAAAATTTCGAACAGGCGTTACTGACCAATGATATTAACGAGCGTTTGAGCCTGATGAACTTTGTGATCGTTGGCGGCGGACCAACCGGAGTAGAACTTGCCGGTGCTTTAGCCGAGATGAAGAAAGCCATTTTGCCAAAAGATTACCCGGATCTGGATGTGCGGAAAATGGAAATCAACCTGATCCAGGGATCGAACAAGATTCTGGATGCGATGTCTGCCAAAGCTTCTCAGAAAGCAGAAGACTTTTTAAGAGGATTGGGTGTGAGTATCTGGAAAAATGTAAAGGTGACCAATTATGACGGTAAAACAGTGACAACCAGTTCCGATTTGATTTTTGAATCGGCTACGGTGATCTGGACAGCCGGTGTTAAAGGCGCGGTGATAAAAGGTTTACATGCCGAATCGCTGGTGGACAGGATAGAAAGGATCAAAGTGGATGAATTCAACCAGGTTCACGGATATGAAGATATTTTTGCAATAGGGGATATTGCGATGATGGAAACCGAAAAATACCCGATGGGACACCCGATGATGGCACAGCCGGCTTTGCAGCAGGGAGCGCTTTTAGCGGATAACCTTATCAAAAAGATACAGAACCAGAAGCGGAAACCATTTTTGTACCGCGATAAAGGTGCGATGGCGACCATCGGCAGGAACAAAGCCGTTGTCGATTTGCCGAAATGGCATTTTAACGGGGTTTTTGCCTGGTTTGTATGGATGTTTGTTCATTTGTTCTCTTTAATCGGATTTAAGAACAAAGCGGTTGTTTTTATGAACTGGGTATACAATTATATCCGTTTCGACAGGGAAGGACGTTTGATTATCCGGCCTTATAAAAAGAAAAGCTCCCAGAGTTTTATTCCGGATGAAATGTAAAATAAAAAAGAGCCGTTTTAAAACGGCTCTTTATCGTTATAACGCTCTCTTTTCGTAATAATTAACCAGCAGGTCCACAAATTTACTGTAGCTTTCCATGCCGTCTTTTTGCTGATTCAGTTTCAGGAAGTTGTCGTAGAACACTTTAAAAAGCGGTTCCATAATGTTCTGGTGGCTGTCCCAGAAAGCATCGGAATCTTTAAAGTTTTCCAGAACACCGGGACGAATTAACGGCAGAAGTTCTTTGGTCTTTCCTTCTTCTTTCATTTCAATATTGTGCAGGCAGTAGCGAAGCGCATACGTATAACCCGAGTAGTTGAAATAAATATCATCATTATAGATGGAAGCCATATAACCGATAAAATTGGCTTCACTTTCGGAAGCATAGCCAATCTGATGTGCCATTTCATGACAGGTGGTCGTGGCAAAATTGGTTTTCGGGATCAGGTCATTCACCTGTGCTTCATTGGTAAACGGATTCAGGTAACCGCTAAAACCCATATAGGTAAGCGGTGTGCTGATCAATGACGCTTTAACGGATTTATGATCGTATGCGAAAAAGGGAAATGCTTCGCCAAGGTGATGATAGCCGTTCAGTGTTTTTTCAAAGAGTTGTTTTTGGGTATACGGAACGGAAACTTTCAGGCTGTCATTTTTTTCGATCTGCGCGTGAACGGCATTCACTTTGACAATCACCCGTTTGGTAAAATCCATCAACTCTTCCAGCGAATAGTCCTTTTCTATGGCCAGTTTTTTATACAGCGGAACACGATGGTAGTTCACGCCCCAAAGCAGGTTGAACAGAAAATAAAATACAGACACAAATCCAACCAGACTGAGCAGGTTGTCTTTCCAGGCGGTTTTCCAGGACTTGCGTTGTTTCCAAAGCCATTTTAGCAACAGCAGTATTACGATAAAATACAGCAGGTCACCAATAGAAAAAGGAATTTTGCCAAAACTGATGCGCAATATCCGGGACAGGAAAGGGTAAAAGCCATTGCTGTAAAAACGTTCTACGAATTCAGGAAAAAAAGAAAGTACTTTTAAAAACAGGATTTGTACCCCTAAAAACAGGGGTAGTAACAGCTTTTTATTCATCAGCAAAATTTTTATAAATATAAAAAATGTTAATTTAAGATGCCGTTAATTTTCTTATAGTATATTTGCATTTAATTAGAATAGATAAAAATAACAAAGCAATTGTTCTGGTAATGAAAAAGTTAGAAGCGCCTCAAAAAACAATTTTTTTCTGTGATGGCAGCAAATGCAGCAAAGAGAATAAGCACAATCGCAAAGCCATTCGTTCCTTAGTAAAGGAAGCTGGCTTAAAAGATGAAGTGGCTTTGGTTAAAACCTATTGCACGGATAACTGTAAATGTGCCCCGGTAATTTCTGTTCAGCCGGAAAACCTTTGGTTTGGTGAAGTATCGGAAAAAAAAGCAGTTCAGATTTTTGAAGAACACATTGCCTTCCCGGTTTTAAAAATTGCAAAATAACAGCCTTCCCCGCTGTTTTACTCCTCCAAATTAAATCTTCAAAATAAGTTGATTATCGTTTTCCTTGGCTGAAAATCTTTGTAACTTTGGGACTTTCGAATTCGAAAGAACAAACTATAAACTACAAACAGAAAAATAATGAGCCAGGAAGTAAGAAACCTTGAGCCTAAACAGCTTTGGAATAAGTTTGCCGATTTGAATGCTGTACCCCGTCCTTCAAAAAAAGAAGAGCGTGTGATTGCATTTATGATGGATTTCGGTAAAAAACTAGGACTTGAAACGATCAACGACGAAGTTGGTAACGTAATCATCAAAAAACCGGCAACTGCTGGTATGGAAAACAAAAAGACCATAGTAATGCAATCGCATCTGGATATGGTTCACCAAAAAAATAACGACACAAATTTTGATTTCGATACACAGGGAATTGAAATGTATGTTGACGGAGACTGGGTTCGCGCAAAAGGAACTACTCTTGGTGCCGATAACGGACTTGGTGTGGCTACAATCATGGCTATTCTGGAAAGTAACGATATTCCGCATCCGGCAATTGAAGCCTTATTCACGATTGATGAAGAAACGGGTATGACCGGTGCTATGGGATTAAAAGGTGGTTTGCTTGACGGTGAGATCCTTTTAAACCTGGATACGGAAGAAGATGATGAAATCGATATCGGATGTGCCGGTGGTGTAGATGTTACCGCTGTTCGTGAGTATGAAGAGGAAGAAACTCCTGCAGATTCTGTAGGTTATACCATTACGGTAAAAGGACTTAACGGAGGACATTCCGGTATGGATATCGACAAAGGATTAGGAAACGCGAACAAAATCATGAACCGTTTGTTATTTGACGGATTTGAAAACTTCGGTTTACAGGTTGCGGAGATCAACGGTGGTAGTTTGCGTAATGCTATCCCGAGAGAAAGTGTTGCAAAAGTGATTATTTCCCAGATTTATGATGAAGCTTTTGTGTTTGATATGCAGGAAGTGATCGGGGATATCAAAGCAGAATTCAAAACGACAGAACCGAATTTAACGATCGAAATCGTAAAATCGGATCTACCGGCTAAAGTAATGGACTTAGGTGTTCAGGAAGGTCTGGTACGTGCTTTATATACCGCTCATAACGGTGTGTACCGTATGAGTGCCGATATGGCCAATTTAGTGGAAACGTCAAACAATATCGCTCGTGTAATTGTTAAGGAAGGGAAAATCACCATCCAGTGTTTAACCCGTTCTTCTGTGGAAACGTCAAAATTCGATTTAGCAAATGCATTGCGTTCGGCTTTTGAATTGATTGGCTGTGAAGTTAATTTTGCAGGTTCTTACCCGGGATGGACACCAAACGTGAATTCTCCTATCCTGGATGTATTAACGGCCATTTACGAAAAACAAAACGGTTCCAAACCACATGTGGTAGCATGCCATGCCGGATTGGAATGTGGTATTCTGGGAACAAATTACCCGGATATGGATATGATTTCTTTCGGACCGACCATCAAAGGAGCGCATAGCCCGGATGAAAGAGCATCTATCGCTTCTGCACAGAAGTACTGGAAATTCGTATTGGAGATTTTACAAAATATCCCATCGAAAAACTAAAAGAGAAGCATTACTAATAAAAAGCCGGGGAAATTTTCCCGGCTTTTTCATTTTAAAACAGTTTTAGGGTATTGCCGGTCTTCTGAAATCATTTAAAAATACCTTCCCGGTTACACTGTTTTTTATCTGAAAAAAATCGTTACTTTTAACCAGAAAAAAATGTAAACCACGGAAAAACAAGGTTATGAAAGAGAATTTTAAATATTTCGTGAAACTTTCGTCCATCGGCGCGGCAAGTTTAATCAAGATAAATTTACTGGGAATATTTTCAACGGTAATTGTTGCTATAATTGGAGCTGTATTTTTGGTCAAAAACATAGATCCCGGACATTCCGCACACGTTAGCCCGATTCCGTTTCTGGCCTTACTTTTTGCAGCAAGACCTGTTGGCTCTATCCTGTGGTTAATCAGTACTTTCGGAAGTCCCTGGCTTTTCATTTTCTTTGGAAATAAATATACAATTAAGAAAGTAGCCAATAAGCTGATAACAGATAAATCCGAAAGTTTAATACATCCGCTTCTGGACAAAGTGCTGCAAAAATTTCATAAAAACCAACCGCAAATCGTTCGAAATGCCGGTGATTATTCAATGACTAAAATGCGGATTATCCACGAGATTAAAAATGACCAAAGCGAGAATAAATGGCTTCGGAAAATCTTAGTTTTTGCGATGAAAAAAGTTAATATGGATGATATCGATTTTAATCAGGAAAATTTGAACTTCTATGAAATAATCAAGCTAAAAACCATTCAAACTTTGGAAAGCATCACAAAACCAAGTCGGAATACCATTTGGATCCTTTTGACTATCCAATGGGCTATTGTGCTATTTATTGCCTTAACCAATCTTTAAGTTAATTTCAACCGACAGTACCGTTATATTTTTTAAAACGAAATGTCTTCAAACAATATTAAAAGCTCCGTTTCGGGGCTTTTTCTTTTTAAAAACAGCTTTATGATACTGTTATTTTTCCGGAATCATTTCGCTGTATCGTTATAAATTCCCTCCCGATTACACCCTTTTTTATCCAAAAAGAGGTACTTATATACGCAAATATACTCAACTCCTAATTTTTATGCCAATCCATAATT
>NZ_DFUB01000014.1:0-41604 GCF_002379575.1 Flavobacterium sp. UBA4197 | reverse complement strand
TTATACCAAATAGGTATTATTTAGAACTATATGGTTTAGGAAAATTGCGAAAACATTTTAAAATTTGAGTTTAACTTTTCTGTAAAAATCAGGCAGAATTTAAACGCAATGCGATATGAAAAAAATGTTTTGGATGTTATGCTTACTGAGCCTGCATATTACTGCTCAGACAGTTGTAGAAAACGGCGCTACGGATGATTATACTTATGATGCTTCTGGCAATCTGATCCGGGATGCTAACAAGAACATCACCAATATTACCTACAACCACCTGAATTTACCGGTAGTCATTACCTTTTCCAACGGTGACAAAATTGTGTATCTTTACAATGCTGTGGGTGAAAAAAGACAAAAGAAAGTCACTGTTGGCGATAAGACTACCGTTACCGATTATCTGGGCGGATTCCAGTATGAAGATGGCGAATTGAAATTCTTTCAGCATGAAGAAGGATATGTGGCTGTAACGAATAGTGACAGCGGAATGGATTTTACGTATGTGTACAATTATACCGATCATTTGGGTAATGTGCGTCTGAGCTGGGCAAAGGACAATACTACCGATGCTCTTAAAATCATCCGCGAAAGTCATTATTATCCGTACGGACTGGAACATAAAGGCTATAATACACAAAAGTATGCTTTTATAGTCCCTCAAAACGGTACTTCAGGTATCTGGACGGAACAGAAAAAGGCAATAGTAAACCCTTATCGATACAGCTATAACGGAAAAGAATTTCAGCATGAATTAAGATTAAACCTATACGATTACGGTGCCCGGAATTATGATCCTGCGATCGGGAGATGGATGAATATCGATCCGCTGGCAGAAAAATCCAGGCGTTTTTCGCCTTATGTTTATGCATTGGACAATCCGGTCTATTTTATCGATCCGGATGGTATGCAGGCCATAAGTACTTCGAATATTTATGATGACCGTATACAAATGACTACGGCGGTGGGGAATGAAAAATATGGGGAGAATGATGGAGATTATTTTAATAAAAATGGAACGTATTTAGGTTCTGACAACAAAAATGATAAGGCTATTTATATCACGAATACTACTACATTAGGTGGACAAATATCTCCTTTTAATGCCCCTAAAGGATTCTATAATAATGATGGTTCAGTGAATGAAGGAATTGCTCAAGGGGTTTCTAAATCTGTTCGGCAATTAGCAGCAGATGATAGAATTCAGGCAGCCGGAGGTATTTATAATCATTATTATCAAGAAGCAGGTTATAATCTTAAGGAATTAAAATCTGGAAAAATTGACGATACCAAAGGAGGTTGGGAGTCTGCATTATCCTATACAAAATTAGGAGGTGTAACGGGAAATTCGAATCATTTGGGAAAAGGTGAAAGAGCTGTTGAAATCAGTTACGGAGGTTTAGGATTGGTTTTAAATAATGGATATGATGTGTTAAACTTAATTTCTCATGAGGGAGGTAAACATATGGAAGATTTAAATATGATGAGCTCAGGTGTTTCATTAGGTAAATGGCAACTCGAGAATAGGGCCGCATTACATCAACTACAAGATTCCAGTTGGCCAAAAACTTCTCCTGAATTTAAGTCTCATATTAAATATAATATGAGTCCATATCTTACATCTGAACAAGTTAAAAAGTATTTTAAATAAACAATTATTTATTATGAAATTTATAAAGCTATTATTAGTAATACTGGTCTTTAATTGTTGTAAAAAAGAAACTACAGAGAAAGGTATTTGTTTGGTTAACATGACTTATAAATCTGATAAAAATGTTTTAGCTCCACCAACAATAAAAGTTGATTTTCTTGATCGTTCTGATTTAATTGAAAAAAAAATAAAATCGGAGTCATTTAAAAGTATTTTTTTTTACGGTTATGAGGAAAATCAGCGAAATGCTATTTTCATGAAATACGGTAATTATGAAAAGAAGAATGATACAATCAGTCTGTATGTAAGTACATCCTATTTCGAGTCAGAGAAGTATCACACATGGAGTACACAAAAAATAGAATCTTTCTTAATGAAAAAAGGAGTTGGATTAGTAATAGAAAATGATACTTTAAATATAACAGGTTGTAATTGAGTGGTTATGGGGACTTATAGGTATTCCTAATGTTACTACTTTAAGTAGTTCAATTAAATTCAATAACAAATTATCAAAATAATATTAAAGATGAAATAAAAAATAATTTTACTGTTAATTTCTTTGATACTTATATCATGTTATAAAACAAAAGAGATATTACAAATGAAGATTTAAATCTTTTTTTAAAAGTGTTCACAGATAGTTTAAAACATAAAGTGGCCGGAATTTCTCCCGGCCACTTTTACTTTTATATAGTTCATGCAAATACTATTGCACACCGCCACCCAATGCTTTATAAAGCATGATGATGGCATTGTATTGTTTGTATTTGTTATTAATCAAATCCAGTTCGCTGCTTAAAGCAGAATCTTTAGCCGTTAACACTTCTAAATAGTTAACAAAACCCTGCGTTAACAACTCGTCAGAATAACTTGCTGCTTTGCGTAAAGCATCTACCTGTTTTTCGCGGATGACTAACTTGTCCGTTTCGTTTTTATATTGTGCCAACGCATCCGAAACTTCTTTTCCGGCATTCAGCAAAGACTGTTCAAATTGTAAATAGGCTTTTTCCTGATTGGATTTTGCTACTTCATATTTGGTTCGGATCTGGCGCTGATTGAAAATCGGCTGGGTTAACCCGGCAACAATGTTCGCAAACAGGGAATTGGTACTAAACCATTCTTTTAACTGCAAACTCTGGAAACCACCGGTAGCGGTAACCGTAAAGGACGGATAGAAATTACTTTTGGCCACATTGGTCAATTCGAAACTGGTAATCAGATTGTATTCAGCCGCAATAACGTCCGGTCTTTTGCTTAACAGCTCTGAAGGCACGCCAAAATCAACATCCACATTCATTTTCTGGGCTTCAAGAGTACTTCTTTCGATTTTCCCCGGAGCCTGTCCTAAAAGAATAGACATGGTATTCTCTAACAATGTGATGTTTGTTTTCAAATCGGCAATAATCAAATCGGTTGCATATTTCTGCGCTTCCGTTTGTTTAACAGCCACCTCGTTTACATTACCGGCATCTTTTAACGCTTTAATCGTAACAATACTGTTATCGCGGTTTAAAAGCGTTTCCTGTGCTATTTTTAACTGCGAATCCAAAGACAGCAATTGGTAATAGGTAGCAGCAATACTCGCTAACAACTGTGTTTTAACTGCCTGGTTCGCGGCTACCGTTTGTAAATAGGAAGCATTTGCTGCTCTTTTATTACTTCTGATTTTTCCCCAGACATCTGCTTCCCAGGACAGGTTTCCGGAAAGCTGGTACTGATCCAGAGAACCGTTAAAGAACGATCCGAACTGACTGTTTTTTGCCAGTTCCTGGTGGGTCAGGTTAGCCCCTAAACTCAAGGTAGGGAAGTAACCTGCTTTTCCTTGTTTCAGATTGGCTTCGGCAGCAACAATGGTTTGTATCGCAATACGGATATCAAAATTGTTTTGCAGTCCTTTTTCAATATGTCCCTGTAAAATTGGATCTGTAAAAAGCGTTTTCCATGAAACACTCGCCATAGAAGTACTGTCTTTAGCTGTCTGGTCTGTTCGGTACAGGTTTTCGGTAGCTACTTTCGGTCTTTCGTATTTTTTAGCGACAAAGCAGGACTGCATCACCGATGCAGCTGCTATGACAACCATTATTTTATATGATTTTTGATAGTTCATGTTCATGATTTTATAGTGCAACATTTTCAGAATCTTCTTCTGCCGCTTTTTGAGCTGCTGTTTTTCCGCTCATACGTTCCTGTAATCCCTGGAAGATGACAAACAATACCGGAATAAAAAATACCCCTAAAATAGTACCGATTAACATTCCTCCAACAGCACCCATACCGATAGAACGGTTACCTACCGCTCCGATTCCATTGGCTAATGCCAGCGGTAATAAACCGAAGATAAAGGCGAAAGAGGTCATCAAGATCGGACGCAGACGCGCTTTAGCACCTTCAACTGCCGATTCAAAGAGACTCATTCCGTGCCTTCTACGCTGGATGGCAAATTCGACAATCAGAATGGCATTCTTCGCAAGTAGTCCGATTAACATGATCAGGGCAATCTGGAAGTAAATATTGTTTTCCAGTCCAACGAGTTTTACAAATCCGATGGCTCCTGCAATACCAACCGGTAACGATAGGATTACCGATAACGGAAGCAGGTAACTTTCATATTGTGCACTTAACAGGAAGTAAACGAATATCAAACTCAACAGGAATACACCAATCGCCTGTCCGCCGGAAGAAATCTCCTCACGGGTCATACCGGAAAACTCATAATCGTAATTGTTCGGCAAATGTTCGGCAGCCACTTCTTTAATCGCGTTAATCGCATCACCGGAGCTATATCCCGGATTAGCTTTACCGTTAATGTTAACCGATTTCAATAGGTTGAAACGGGTAACCGCTTCCGGACCATAGGTCTTTTTCAGACTCACAAACTGACTGATGGCTACCAGTTCGTCATTTTGGTTCTTGATATAAATCTTATCCAGACTTTGCTCTGTAGCGCGATCTTCGGGTTTTGCCTGGATCATAACACGGTATTGCTTACCGAACCGGTTAAAATCCGTTGTGTACAATCCACCGTAATACCCCTGTAGCGTATTGAAAATATCGGATACGGAAATTCCGGCATCTTTGGTTTTTTCAATATTGATATCCAGCTGGTATTGCGGGAAGTTCGGGTTAAAATTGGTCATGGCATACTGAATCTCCGGTCTTTTGTTTAAAGCCTGTAAGAACTCGCCGCTAACTTTACTGATTGTTCCCCAATCGTCATCGCCTTTGGACTGTAACTTAAATTCGAAACCGTCCGCAGTACCGAATCCCTGTACACTTGGCGGTGTAAAGAACAATGCTTTTGCATCTTTAAAGTGTGCCGTTCTTCCGAATAGTTCACCCACTACGGCTTCAATGGACTGATTAGCTTCTTTACGCTGTGACCAGTCTTTTAATTTGATAACGGTAAAGGCATAAGAACCACCGTTTACGTTGTTTAATAAACTGAATCCGACAACGCTCATACGGGATTCAATGATATCCATAGAAGCTAAAATAGAATCCAGCTCGTTAACGGCTTTCTGTGTTTTTTCTAAAGTTGTTCCCGGAGGCAGGGTTAAATCTCCCATGATGATTCCACGGTCTTCATTCGGAATAAATCCGGACGGCGTGGATTTGAACAACAGGAAGGTGATCCCTACAACTGCTAATAAAGCAATTCCGGTGATCCATTTTCTTCTTACCAGGAAGTTCAGGGATCTACTGTATTTATTATTCATCGAGTCGAATGCCGTATTGAAAGACGTAAAGAAACGGTCTTTCAAGCCTTTTTTGGCATGCTCGGAATCATCGTGTGGTTTCAGGAACAAAGCACAAAGCGCCGGACTCAGGGTTAAGGCATTAATCGCTGAAATTACAATCGCTACGGCTAATGTAATAGCAAACTGCTTATAGAATACTCCCGAAGGTCCTTTCAGGAAGGATACCGGTACGAATACCGCCGACATAACCAGGGTGATCGAAACAATCGCTCCGGTAATTTCGTCCATCGCAGAAATGGTTGCTTTTTTTGCATCCTTGATACCGTGATCCAGTTTGGCATGGACCGCCTCGACGACGACAATCGCATCATCGACCACAATACCAATAGCCAGAATCATAGCAAACAGGGTTAGCATGTTAATCGAGAATCCGAAGAGCTGCAGGAAGAAGAAAGTACCAACAATTGCTACCGGAACCGCAATGGCCGGAATTAGCGTTGATCTTAAATCCTGAAGGAAAACGAATACCACGATAAATACCAATATAAAGGCTTCTACCAAAGTGGAAACCACTTTTGCAATAGAAGCATCCAAAAAGGTTTTGGAGTTATAAGGAATAACATAATCCAGTCCTTTAGGGAAAGTACCTTTGCTCTCTTCCAGGATATGCATTACTTCCGTCATGATATCCTGTGCATTTGAACCGGATGTCTGGAAAATACCAACGGCAACACCCTGTTTACCCATGGCCATATTCTTGGCGCCATAGTTGAAAGCCCCTAATTCTACAGTGGCAACATCTTTTAAACGAAGGAAATTTCCGTTTCCGGTCGATTTGATAATGATGTTTTCATATTCTGAGATCTGGGAAAGACGGCCTTTGTATTTGATTACATATTCGTAAACCCCTTCTGCGTTTTCACCGAATTTTCCGGGAGCCGCTTCTAAGTTCTGCTCTCGTAAAGCGTCCTGGATTTCAGACGGAACCACTTTGTAGTTCGCCATTTTTTCAGGATCGATCCAGATACGCATTGAGTAGTCTTTTGCACCAAACACGTTTACCTGACCAACACCCTTAACACGTTGTAACTTGGGTACCAGGTTAATTCTGGCGTAGTTCTGGATAAAGGTTTCGTCATATACTTTATTGTCAGAATAAAGGGCAAAGAACATCAGGGCACTCGTCTGGCTCTTGATGGTGGTAACACCGGTATTTACTACTGCCTGAGGCAATTTACTGGTTGCTCTTGCCACACGGTTTTGTACGTTTACGGCAGCGATATCAGGATTAACCCCTAATTCGAAGAACACACTGATGTTTGCCGAACCGTTATTTGCCGATGTAGAAGTCATGTAGGTCATCCCTTCCACACCGTTAATTTCTTCTTCAATAGGTGTTACCACACTATTTAAAACGGTTTCTGCATTTGCTCCGGTATAGGTAGCACTTACCTGAACGGTAGGCGGAGCAATTTCCGGATATTGCTCTATTGGCAACGACGTTAATCCCAATATCCCGAGTATGGTAATGATAATGGAGATTACGGTTGAAAGAACCGGTCTGTTTATAAACGTTTTTATCATAATCTATTTTTTAGCTTGAGCATTAGGAGCCGGAGCGGACTGGGCATTTTTACCAGCTTCCTGAGGAATGATTTCCTGGTTGTCTGTTAATTTGGTTACCCCTTCGACAACAACAATTTCATTAGGTTCGATACCGCTGGTAACGATGAAATTCAATCCGGATGTTCCGTTAGTCTCAATAATTTTGGAATGTACTTTATTGTCTTTGCCAACCGTATATACCATTTGTTTCCCCTGCATGTCGTACACTGCATTTTGCGGTAATAAAATCACGTCTTTTTCCTCTATTGGCAAACGGATGATCCCGCTGCCGCCGCTTCTCAATACGGCCTGAGGGTTTGGAAACTGTGCTCTGAATTCGGTACTACCGGTACGGGCGTTAACCAATCCGTTGATCGTTTCAATTTTTCCTTTCTGATCATATACTGAATTGTCGGCCAAAATCAGCTCAACAGGAGGCAATGCCTTGATCTTTTCAGCAGTTGTAGCGCCTTTAAAGGTTTTGTTGAAATGGATAAGCTGTTTTTCATTCATCGTGAAATAAGCACGGATGTTACGGATATCCGATACGGTTGTCAGCGGATCTACTGTAGTAGAACCAACAAGGCTTCCCACTTTGTACGGTATGCTTCCGATAACACCGTCTACCGGGCTGGTTATCGTCGCAAAATTGATATTGGAAGCAATACTGTTGTAATTCGCTTTTGCCTGAGCTAAATTGGCTTTCGCCGTTTCAAGCGTCACATTACTGATGATTTTGCGCTCCACTAAAGGAATCAGCCTGTTTACTTCCACCTGAGCAGCGTTTACAGCAGCCTTGCTGGCGTTTGCATCCTGCGAAAGGGTGTTGGTTTCCAGTTTAAACAGTATTTGACCTTTTCGTACGTTTTGTCCTTCGTCAACAAAGATCTTTTCAATAAAACCGTTTACTTTCGGTCTGATTTCAACATTTTGCTGTCCTTGTAAATTCGCAGAATATTCTTGATAGGTTATAGCGTTCTCTTTAACTACTTTTTGAACCGGGAAGGGCATCGGTCCATTTGCCTGCTGTTGTTGTGATTTCTTGTCGCCACACGATGCCAGAATCAGTGTAGTCACCAACATGCTAAAGATTAATTTATTCTTCATAAGATAACTATTTATATAATTGTAAATAAACTTTTAAAATTCGTCTCGGGATAGGGATTCTTCGGTAATGGATTTATTCAGTAATTTTTCAAACTCAAGCAAATATTTCATATAGGTATCAATTGCTTTTGTTACCATAGGGGTGTGTCCTTCGGCAGGATACCGGACTTCATAGTCCCGGACTCTCATCAGCATTTTCTTTTCGGAGTCAAGGAATTTCAGATGGTTTTGAATGCGTTCGCCGGGAGGAGAGGGGAGGAAATATTTTTTCCGGTCTCCGGGTTTGGTATAGTAGCTTATTTTGCCCAATTTCAGCAGGAGGTTGATATTGGTAGAGATCGTGCTTTTACTGGCATTTCCCTGTTCTACCAATTCTTCAAAAGTCAGCCCTTTGGTTCTGCTGTTCAGGATCAGGATCCCAAGCAGTCGGGAAGCACAAGGGGGTAAATTATAGTAGGTTTCAAAGTGAATACCGAACAATTCGATCAACTCGTCTTTTTCTTCTTGCTGCTTATCCATAGTATTCTTTTTGTTAAATTGGTTGCAAAGATACAATTAGTTCGGTTTGAACCAAACTAACCGAACTAGTCGGCACGTTAAAAAAAGCTTAATATTTTATGGCTTGGATGGCTTGGAAAAAAAAGAATCTGAATATTAGTAAGTTACCAATATTCAGATTCTAAATTCTTTAACTAATTTACAACAAAAAAGGATTAAAAAGACATTTTCCTGTTAAGAAATTATTTAATATTACTTTGCGTGTTAAAAAAATCCGGTCAGGGGATTAGTTTGCCACTTTTATTTCAAACATTTTATCCCAGTTTTTACCGGTAACAAAAATGGTTTTGGTCTTAGGATTGTAGGCAATTCCGTTTAAAACGTCCAGATCCGGATGTGCCGTTACTTTCGATTTCAGATCGGTTAAATTAATGATGGCTTCCACCGCACCGTTTTTAGGGTCAATGATGGCAATAGCATCTTTGGTATAAATATTTGCGAATATTTTCCCGTCGATCCATTCCATTTCATTTACGGCCTTGATTTTCGAACCGGCAGTATAGACATTAATATAATCGACTTCTTTAAAATCGGCAGGATTAACAAACCAGATTTTTTCAGTACCGTCAGACATTAAAAGGTTTTTACCGTCATTGGATAATCCCCAGCCTTCCATTTGCGGTTTAAAGTACGGGAAGGTTTTCTCTTTTTTAAAGGTATCGGCATTGTAAACGTATGCTTCGTTGTTCTGATACGTTAACTGGTATACTTTATTGTTCAGTACGGTAGCGCCTTCTCCGAAAACAGTTTGCGGAAGTTCTACAATTTTATATACTTTTCCGGTTTTATAATCGGTTTTACGCAAGCTTGAAATACCGCGCAGACCGGTTCCGTTTCCGGCACCGTTTCCGGTACTTTCAATTAAAGTATCACGGTAAAATTCCAATCCCTGTGTGTATGCCTTGATATCGTGAGGGTAGGTGTTTATAATTTTATAGTCTAAAAGTTTAGGCTGAATTGCCGAAACCAGTTCGACTCTTCCGGTGGCTTCATTGTTTTCGCCTTCAAAATAAACCAGTGCCTTAATATTCTGATAACCCAGTTTCTGGTCTTTTAAGGCAAAACTGAATTTACCGTTTCCTTTTACAGCGCCAACTTTTTTATCGTTTACATAGTAAATAACCGAGTCAATCGCCTTGTTTTCGATGTTTGTTATACCCAAAGGAAGGGTTTCCTGAGGCTGATAAACCTCTTTTAAGCCCGTTGTATCAATGCTGAATAAAATTTTTTCATTATTTTTTTCTTTGTCACAGGAGAAGAAAAAACTGCTTAATAAAATGAATGCTAATGCATTATAATTTTTCATGATTACTAAAATTGATTACCACAATATACGATTGTATTTTATATCTCACAATTGCCTTGCAAAAATATAAAAAGATTGTATATTTGCACCGGCAAGTCCTACACGACCAGCTCCTGCAGACTCCTCCAGGGTGGGAACACAGCAAAGGTATGTGGTTGTAGCGGTGCGATGTAGGTCGCTTGCCATTTTTTACAAAATACACGAATTATCTCCTTTAGGGAGATTTTTTTGTTTTAGGGCCTTTTTGGTTTTTATAAGCGTGCGAACTTCCTTATTTTAGCATGCTGAAAAGCAAATTAAACAATCAATTACAGTTCCATGAATAAAGTGGTTTTAATTACCGGCGGTTCTTCCGGTATTGGTAAAGCAATCGGAGAATTATTGTTCCGCAGCGGATATAAAGTTTATGGAACCAGCAGGAATCCGGAACGGGTACCGCAAAGTGTTTTTCCATTGGTAGCTTTGGATGTACGGGATGCCGTTTCTATCCGGAAGGCTGTTGCCGAAGTGATTGCCAAAGAAGGCAGGCTGGATGTACTGATCAACAATGCCGGCGTGGGAATCACAGGGCCGCTGGAAGAGATTCCGGCTGAGGAAATCCGCAATAATTTTGAAACCAATTTATTCGGGCCGATAGAAGTAATGAAAGCCGTGCTGCCGCAAATGCGTCAGCAGCAATCGGGTTTAATCATTAATGTAACGTCTATAGCCGGTTATATGGGACTGCCTTACAGAAGCGTATATTCGTCGTCCAAAGGCGCCCTGGAATTAATTACGGAAGCCTTGCGAATGGAAGTGAAAAAATTCGGTATTCATATTACAAATGTGGCACCGGGGGATTTTGCGACCAATATTGCTGCCGGACGTTACCATGCACCTGTTATTAAAGGCTCGGCCTATGAGCTTCCGTATGGCAATACGCTAAAGGAAATGAACGAACATGTAGACGGTGGAAGCAATCCCGGTCAGATGGCGGAAGCGGTATTGAAGATCATTCAGAACCCGGATCCGAAAATTCATTATAAAGTAGGGGCTTTTATGCAGAAATTTTCCATTGTACTCAAACGGATCCTGCCGGATAAAGTATATGAAAAATTACTGATGAACCATTATAAATTGTAATTTTGTATTCCGTTTTTTAACACAACTATTATTAAATATATTTAAGATGAAATTTTTTATAGACACGGCTAATTTAGAGCAGATTAAAGAAGCACAGGCTTTGGGAGTATTGGATGGCGTTACAACAAACCCATCATTAATGGCGAAAGAAGGTATTACAGGAAAAGACAATATCTTAAAACACTATGTGGATATTTGTAATATAGTTGAAGGTGATGTGAGCGCGGAAGTAATCGCTACCGATTATGACGGAATGATCAGAGAAGGTGAGGAGCTGGCAGAATTGCACGAGCAGATCGTAGTGAAATTACCAATGACTCAGGAAGGTATTAAAGCGTGTAAATATTTCTCAGACAGAGGCGTTAAAACAAATGTAACGTTAGTATTCTCTGCAGGTCAGGCATTGTTAGCCGCAAAAGCAGGTGCTACTTATGTATCGCCTTTCCTGGGAAGACTGGATGATATCTCTATGGATGGTTTGAACCTGATTGATGAAATCCGTCAGATCTATGATAACTATGCTTTCGAAACGCAAATTTTAGCCGCTTCGGTACGTCACACGATGCATGTTGTTAACTGTGCTAAAATCGGAGCAGATGTAATGACAGGACCTTTATCGTCTATCCTTGGATTGTTAAAACACCCTTTAACGGATATCGGTTTGGCGCAATTTTTAGCAGACTACGAAAAAGGAAACAAATAGTTTTCTACAGTTATACATTAAAAAAGGCGGTTTCTTATAAAAGTAACCGCCTTTTTCGCTGATTTAGTTTGTGTATTCTCTTTATTTAAGGTTCTTTTCAAAGTCGGCATCAAAAAGGCTTACAAAAGCATTTTTGATAGTCCCGTCCGGTCGCAGCAATATTGTCCGCTGGATTTTTGTAATTACCCAATGATCTTTTAAAGCTTCAAAATTATTGGACCGCAACTCGTTTGTATCTTCATTTTCAAACTGATATTGCGCTAAAATCTGTTTCCATTCCTGTTCGGAATCGTCTACATTGATCGATATAAAATTGGTTGCCGGATATTTCTTTTTAAGGGCACTTACTTTCTTGTGTACGGTAACCATATGTGCTTTGGCGTTTGACGTCCAGAAAAACAATACGGTTTGTTTGCCTTTTGTCAAAGCAGCCAGGTCCACTTTTTCACCGTTCAGGTTGGAAAGGTCGGCCGGCGGTAATTTTTTTCCTTCTGTAAGCGACTGAATCGCATCACTTATTTTTTTGATTTCGTTATGATTGCTGTTGTCTGTAGACAATTGCGAATAACGGTCAAAGAATTTCTTTTTATTATGCATGTTCTGGTCTTCCAGCAAATACATAAAAGCGATATTGTTTAAAACGCTGTTTTTGATCTTTTCGTTTTTAAACAAGGTATCGGCAATGTTCAGCTTTTTGATATTGCTTTCAATAGCGCTTTCTTCCAGGTTGAAATGATGATTCGGGTCGGAATAAGCAACATTGTTCAGCATGGCTGTTAAATAGCGTACAAAAGGAGAGTAGTTCGTCAGCTTCGCATTGTTGAAGTTGATTTCTTTACGGAAATCGTAATACTCTTTTGGCAGCTTGGTGTTTATTTCTTCTCCGGTGCGGCGTTCGTGTGCAAACGGATAAATTTCTTTTTTGGCAAGATGATTGAATTCCAGACTGGCTTTGGCAAATAAATCAAAGTTTTCATCCCAGTTGATTTCTGTTTTCTTTCTCAGATAAAATGCTTTTTTGCGGGCGTAAATGGAATCAATGCTTTTGGAGAAGCTGTTATAATCCTTATCGAAAAGATTAAACATATTGTTTTTGTCCGATTCGTTTTTAAGATACATTTCCATCAGGAAATTGTTTTTCTGATCGCCGCGTCCGCAAAAAACGATAGAATTATCAAAATCACCGGAATTGATCCGCACCATCAAACTGTCGTTTTTATCAAAATACACATACTGGTATTCCGGATCATGGCGGAAGGTGTACATACCCGGCGTTAAGGAATCGAATTTCTTAAAGAATCTGTTTTTGTCATCTAAGGTCAGGGTATCAATAACCTTATTATCTTTACAGAAAAGCACGTAACGACTAAGGGGATTGATTACTTCGCCTCCAAAATATGCGGAATAATTGTCACTCTCAAATTTCTTATTGCAAGAAGTAAGGGAACAGATTAATATTGAGGAAACCGGAAGTATAAAATTTCTTATATAGGCAAACATTCAAACAAATTTATCTCTAAACAAAAGTATTTCTATATTATAGAACAGGCTGTTAATGTACAGTTAAAATAAAGCTTTATAGATTCTAAATTAGATAGTTCAAAACTGCACTATTTTTTCTACTTTTGCAACAATTTTATAAAAAATCAATTTCAATGTTAACAGTTTCTAATTTAT
Source organism: Flavobacterium sp. UBA4197 (assembly GCF_002379575.1). Taxonomy (NCBI): domain Bacteria; kingdom Pseudomonadati; phylum Bacteroidota; class Flavobacteriia; order Flavobacteriales; family Flavobacteriaceae; genus Flavobacterium; species Flavobacterium sp. UBA4197. The sequence goes on along the minus strand of NZ_DFUB01000014.1, from coordinate 28,186 downwards.
CGGTTCAGTTTGGTAAGCGAATTTTGTTTGACGAGGTAAATGTAACTTTTACCCAAGGTAACTGCTACGGTATTATCGGTGCTAACGGAGCAGGAAAATCAACGTTTTTAAAGATATTATCAGGAGATATAGATCCAACGTCAGGTCGTGTAATCCTTGAACCGGGCAAACGTATGTCGGTTTTAAACCAGAACCACAACATGTTTGATGAGCATACGGTGCTTGAAACTATCTTAATGGGAAATAAAACCTTATTTGCCGTTAAAAAAGAAATGGATGAGCTTTATCTGGATTATAAAGATGAAAATGCAGACAGAATAGGGGAATTACAGGTTCAGTTTGAAGAAATGAACGGATGGAATGCCGATTCGGATGCAGCAGCAATGTTGTCGAATTTAGGGATTTCGGAAGAACATCACTATACTTTAATGGGTGAAATGGATGCTAAATTAAAAGTACGTGTCCTTTTAGCGCAGGCTTTATTTGGCAGTCCGGATGTATTGATCATGGATGAGCCTACGAATGACCTGGATTTCGAAACCATCGGATGGCTGGAGAATTTCTTAGCTAATTATGACAATACGGTATTGGTAGTATCGCACGACCGTCACTTCCTGGACGCTGTTTGTACACACGTTTCGGATATCGACTTCGGAAAAATCAACCATTATTCCGGTAACTATACTTTCTGGTACGAGTCCAGCCAGTTAGCGGCGAAACAACGTGCGCAGCAAAACAAAAAAGCAGAAGAGAAAAAAGCAGAATTAGAAGAGTTTATCCGTCGTTTCAGTGCGAACGTTGCCAAATCAAAACAGGCAACTTCCCGTAAAAAAATGATTGATAAATTAAATCTGGACGAGATCAAACCGTCAAGCCGCCGTTATCCGGCAATCATTTTTGACCAGGAGCGTGAAGCAGGTGACCAGATTTTAAATGTTCAGAACTTAAGTGCTTCTATTGAAGGCGAAACGTTATTTAAAAATGTAGATCTGAATATGGCAAAAGGCGACAAAATTGTTGTTTTTTCCAAAGATTCCCGTGCTACAACGGCATTCTATGAGATCTTAAACGGAAACATGACACAGGATTCCGGTACGGTAGAATGGGGAATTACGACAAACCAGTCCTATCTTCCTGCAGACAACCACAGTTTCTTCGAAAATGATTTAACATTAGTAGACTGGTTACGCCAATGGGCGAAAACAGAGCCGGAAAGAGACGAAGTTTATGTTCGTGGTTTCTTAGGAAAAATGATCTTTTCCGGAGAAGAGGCTTTAAAAACAGGACGTGTATTATCCGGAGGAGAAAAAGTACGTTGTATGCTTTCCCGTATGATGATGTTGCGTGCGAACGTATTAATGCTGGACGAACCAACAAACCACCTGGATCTGGAATCGATTACGGCATTTAACAACTCGTTAAAAAACTTTAAGGGTTCGGTATTGTTTACCACACATGACCACGAGTTTGCACAAACGGTTGCAAACCGCGTACTGGAAATCACACCAAATGGTGTTATTGATCGTTACATGACGTTCGATGACTATCTGGAAGATGATAAGATCAAAGAATTAAGACAGAAAATGTACACTGTATAAATAATGAATCCCGCCTTACAGCGGGATTTTTTTATAACCGGATTGTCCGGTATTGTAACCGATTACCGCGATTTTGTGTAAAATGCAATTCGCCCGATTACAATTGCCTATAAATGCTATATTTGACATCTATTCCAATTTTTATGAAACTATCGTTACAAATCTGTCTGTTTTTACTTTTTTCACTCGGGGCTTTCTGTCAGGATGTTAGTATCCCTTTTCGCGAAGGCAATGCTTTTGGAATATCGGATTATCAAGGCAAACTGCTTACTAAAAACCGGTATGATTATATTGATTACCAGCGGAAAATGCCCAAAGGTTATTTTTATTTTTCAGAAAAAGGAAACAAGGGAATTCTTTACAACGGCAAGCCGGTAGTTTCCGGAGCCGAATATGATGAATTTGGTATAGAACCGCATAAATTCATTATAGCCACTTTACGTGAAAATTCCAATACAACCAAAACATATAAGGATGAAAAGGAATACCATTACTATAAGAAAAGAAGAACCGGACAGGCAATATTCAATTTAAAAGGCGAGAATCTTTATCCGGATAATTTCAAATATATCAGGCCAATCGATACGGTAGGCATAAGTGCGATCAATAAAAAAAGAGCCCGTTATGCTCTAATAGCGGTTACTGATTTTGATGACGCCTACAGTTTGTTTGTTTACGATTGTGATAAGCAGAAAATTTCAGAATGGCTTTTAAAAGATTATTATAAAGTAACGTTAGACAGGTCTTTATCACTTCCCGGCAGAAGTATTTATTTAACAGCATCCCGGCAGCGGTCTGATGCAAAAGAACCCATGAAAATTATTAATGATAGCGGAAAGTTTACGTTACAGAAAGTACCCGTGAAACAGGAGGATGACGGGCAGGAAGTATATGAGGGAAGCGGATATGGCTCCGGAACGGGCAGAGGTAGTGGCGACGTTAAAGTTATGGATGGAGGTGATGTACCGGAACCGTATGCCTATGTAAAAGCAGATGGAGGAAGTGTTACGCCTACACCTAAGAAAATAAAAAAATACAGTACAAACAGTTTCGAAATTAAAGACGGTAAACTGTTTTTAAGCGAACGGATTGCCGGGCAAAAAGAGGCTTCACCGGCTACGGAATTTCAAATGCCGGCAAGTGATAAACCGTATGCTTTTGAAAGCATCAGCTACGGAGGTGTTATTGAAGATACCGAAGAAAAACGCGTAAACCTGAAAAATATCATCCGGTATAAATCCGGTGACCAGTACGGAATCATTCTTTCCAAAGAACAGACAATCCCAAGCCGTTATGAGAGTATAACCCCGTTAGCATTCGATGTTGCCGGAAACCGGACGCTACTGTTTATTGTAGGTCAAAAAGACGTAAATACTCCACAAATAAAATACGGACTGATCGATAAAACGGAAAAAGTGATCATCCCGATTCTGTATGACGAACTGGATCCTTTTGCGCTGTCAAAATATGCCACAAAGGAGTTTAACGTTTATATAAAATACTGGAGGGTTAAAAAGGATGGAAAATATGGCGTGATCACACCATTTGACGGTATGGTACTCCCGGTTAGTTATGACGAGATAGAAGCCAATAAAACAAACTACCTGCGCCATGATGATGATTTTATCAGTCTTAAAAAAGACGGGTTGTATGGTTTTGTAGCCGACTGGGATTTTACTGCGGAAAAAATTATCCAGCCGGTTTTCCCTTATAAAGTAGGCTTTTATGACCGGAATTATCAAAAAGAAAAACGATTACTGCTTTTGGGACTGGTTAATAATGAAGGGAAATTCTTTTGCTATGCGCGTAAAGACGGCTTCCTGTACTATAAAGAAAAATAATCCTGATAATTTAACACGGTTAACGGTAAGGTAAATAAATAGTGTAAAAGGGTAACGTTGTTTTAAAAGTGTTTGGCGGTGAGCAGAATACTTTTGCCACGTCTAACTAAACACACTATTCATGAAAAAAATTTACTTTTTGCTCTTCCTGATGGTCGGCCTGACCGTCAAGGCGCAAACGCTGTATCCGTATTTGCAGAATGTCACGCCGACATCCATTTACGTCACCTGGAAAACCGAAAATAACACCGAATCGATTGTAGAATATGGAACTGCTGCAGCCGATCTGAATGTTACCGTTACCGGAAACACGAACATCTTTACCGATTCCGGTTATCCCGGAAACTATTATTACCACAGTGTAAAGCTGATTAATCTTGCGCCGAACACGAAATATTATTACAAAATAAAAACCGGCAGCAATACTTCTGCGGTTTATTCTTTTAAAACCCTGCCCAATCCCGGACAGGCTGCTACAGCCGACGGGCATATCCGCTTTTTTATCATGGGAGATAACCAGCTAAAGGCTGTTCCCCGTTATGATTCGCTGGTGGCGGCAGCCAAAAGAAAAGTTCAGGAAAAATGGGGCGCACCGGAAGACCATATCGCGATGACATTCATGGTAGGGGATCAGGTCGATGTGGGAACACTGGATCATTATGAACACGTACATTTTAAAAAGAACCGCTCATTATCCGGTAATGTACCGATTCAGACAACTGTTGGAAATCATGAAACTTACGGAACTTTAGGAATGCAGTCTTACTATGACCATTTCTATATCAGTGAACTAACGTATAAAGGGATTGCTTCAGGAACCGAAAATTACTATGCACAGCAAGCCGGAAACGTATTGTTTATCAGCCTGAGCTCGGAACACACCGGAGCAGCACAAATGAACTGGCTGCAACAGGTGGTAACGGCTGCCAATGCCGATCCTACGGTAGACTGGATTTTTTCATTAAGCCATAGGCCGTATCAGGCAGAGCAATATGTGGGTGATATCTCCACATGGGTACGAAACTCGGCTGTTCCTTTATTGGCAACTTCATCAAAATACAGCATGCACATTGGGGCACACCACCATTTGTATCACAGAGGGCAGTTAAAGAACACACCGAATTACAATATTATTTCCGGAGGAACCGCCTGGGATCAGTATTGGGGAATGTCATCGGAACAGGATTTTGATGACGTACAGAAAACGATCTGTAACTGGATTTACCAGATTGTGGATATTGATGTTGTCAATGGTAAAATGGACGTAGAAAGCTATTCTATCGGAAGTGTGGACCAATGGAAAAACAACCAGCTGATGGATGAATTCCACCGTTATAAAAACAAACCGGCTCCGGAAAAACCATCCATTCAGAACACCTTTACCGGAAATACAACATTGCCGGTAACTATTGAAGGAAGTCCGTATACCACAACTGCTGCGGAATTATTAAACACCAGCCAGTTTGTGATTTCAAAAACATCCGATTTTAATATCATTACCAAAGAAGTATACCGTGATTTTGAAAACCTGTTTGGAATGTACCAGACACAAAAAGATTCAACAGCAGATCGCAATCTGGGTGTGGATATAACCAAAATGACACTGGCGTCTAATTCGATTCCGAACGGACAATACTATGTAAAACTGCGTTACAGGGATCGCAACCTGGAATGGTCACCGTGGAGTGATATTAAAACATTTACGATTACCGGCAGTAATGTGGTGAATACAACCATCGTGACCGATTCTATTGCGTATGCTCAGAATGCGCCTATTAAAGTAAACTACAGCGATGCTCCGGCAAGTACTTCCACATGGATTGGTTTGTATAAAGAAGGGCAGACTCCGGGTTCGGCTTCACCTTCGCAAACCTGGCAATATACCAATGGAAACCCGACCGGAACGATAACTTTTGCTAATGGTCTGGCAACAAAAGGGCGCTATTTTGCCGCTATATTTTCAAACGGAGGATATACCGAAATTGCTCCGCGTCAGTTCTTTTATGTAGGTCCGGTTCCTGTAGTGGCAACCAGTCAGGAAGAATATCCGGTGGGAACAGCTGTGAACGTAACATTCAGTAACGGGCCGCAATTGCTGAAAGACTGGATTGGTATCTATAAAATGGGGCATATTCCGGGTGAAGTAACGGCTACAGCTTACCAGTATGTTACAACTACTTCCGGAAGTTTAACGTTCAATAACCTGCCTACAGGCTATTATTATGCGCAATATTATCTGCAGGACGGTTATAATGCCATCGGGAACAAAGCTTTCTTTAAAGTAGGAAACCTGGTAACCGATTTATGGATCAACAAACCGGTATATGATTTGGGAGAGCAGATTGTTGCTTCGTGGACCGATGCTCCGGGTATTGTAAAAGACTGGTTGGGGATTTACCATGAAGGGGAGAACCCGAATATTGATCCGTTATTGAGCTATACTTATTTTAACGGACAGGCAGAAGGTACCTTAGCCTTGACCGGAACGGCATTGCCAACAGCAACCGGGAATTATTTCCTGGTGATGTTTACCAACGATTCTTATAATGAAGTATCCAATCGTGTTTCTTTTGAGGTAATCGACGGAACTTTGGGAACCAATCCTTTTAAAATTGACAACGGTTTAAAAGTATATCCGAATCCTACCAATAATGTCAATCAAACGATTGTACAATCGGATTATCCTATTGATGAAATCGAGATTTTCAATACGGAAGGTAAATTAATGTATGCAACTAAAAATGTGAATAACAATAAATATTCCCTGATCACTCAGGATTTACCAACAGGTGTTTATATTTTAAAGATTCATTCCAGAAAATTGTTTACAGCAAAGCTGATTGTTAAATAGTGGATTATAAAGGTTCTGTAAACAACAACTCCCGCCAAAAGCGGGAGTTTTTTTATAATAATTGCGTTTGAAAAACCAGGAGTTGCTTTTTAGTATTAAAATAATGTTGCTGTACTAAATAGAGATAATTCCCCAGAACCGTAAACAAAATAGAAATATTGGCATCGTTGTAGTTATTGTTTGAAAAATAGACAATCTCTTCTGCCAGATAAGCTGTAATGTTTTCCTTAATTTCCGGAGTAATAATGCTCTGAATTCCAGGTGCATCCGTAACTTCTTTTAATTTAGTTCTGAAGTGACTTTCATTAATCCTGAAATTTTTCATACTTCTGTTAATGGCATCATATTCTAAGGTTTGAAAAACAAAGCTAAATGAACTATAAGTTGTGGTATAAACATTTATTAATTCATCATATTTTGAATCGGCACTAAAAAAACTGTGGTATAGCCTTGATAAATTATCTTTATTTGTACGGTCTTCAGATTTGCAATAGAAAAATCTGAAAATGGCAATATCGTTTTTCAAAATAAGCTGTTCCAGGTCTTTTTGTTTGTTTTTTAACTCTGCAACCAATCTTCGTGTATCTCTTATTTTATATTTATTGCCATCATAATCAAACGTTTTGAGTTTAATGGTATTTTCATTTTCAATTATTTCTTCTAAAGTTCCGATATCTTTTTTCAGGCTGTAAAGCGACAAAATATTATCCATTTTGGAATCATCAAATAATTCTTCAAAGGTTTTTGTACTTTCTGAAATACTGTTTATTTCGGAATCTACATTAAATGCCAATGGATTATAATTGTCATAATAACCGTTATATACTTCGGGAAAAGCATTTTTATCAAAATTGGACTGAAATTCCTGTTCGAAAGCATTTATATTTTGAATAGCCGGTGTTTGCTGATATTCAATAACTTTAAAAAGTTTATCGGTAATCCGTTGTTGCGTCATTTCAATATTTTCAAACAAGGTATTAGCAAAATTGTTTTCAATATTTACAGACGGAATATTTAATCTGTCAAAAGCTGCAATCCGTTCCTCTGAGGATGGGTGTGAAGCCCATTGATTTTTGATAACTAATTTTGATTTATTGAATCGATCTAAATTTTGAAAAGTAACACTAGGTATTCCATTCAGGTTTTCAATTTTATTTTTTGCTGCTAAAAAAGTCATTATAAAAAACTGTTTTGGAAAAATATTATCAGTTGTAATAGCTTCAGAAATTTTACCACTGTAAAAATTGAGTACTTCATTATAGGACTCATCTGCTAAACTCATTCGTAACATTGAATTTTTCATTGGTTCCGAACCAACAATATTGGCTGCAATTTCATCGGCATGGAATTCCATTTCCCGGGATAAGCTCATATAGCTGATATTAACAACGTCATACGTTTTTCTTAGAATCCATTGAATTCCACGTACTACTGTTATGGAAATTCCCATAAAGATGATTGAATAATTACTGGTATTAGCCCATGACTGAACAGACTTTTCATAGGACTCATTGTCATACAGCATATCGTATATAATCTTATTTACGTTATATACATAACTTCCTACTTTCATGGATTTTTGAGAGAAATGACCAAATTCATGTGCTAAAATCCCTTTAAATTCCGATATAGTGGTACTATTCACCAGGCCAAGCCCAATGTGTAAATTCTTTTTTACGGGTAAAAACATACTCCAAAAGCTGGAATTGTAAAATACGGAGGCGTTTACTTCTGAAGATAAATAGATTTTTTTAGGGAAATCAGTACCAATTTCAGAGACTAATTCCTGAAGCATGGCATGTAACTTTGGTTCCGATTTAATGTCAATTTCCGTTAGATGGGAATTATCGGTTTTATTCTTTTTGAATAAAAATTTGATAAGGAAATAGAGAATAAAAACACCAACACTGGCAATACCCAATCCCAGCATAAGGGTAATTAATGAAGGCCGGATAGCCACAACGGCTATTGCTCCATATATACAGGCAATAAAGATGCCTATAGCTAAAGCTATTAATAATAAATAAACAGTAATAAAGAATAAAATGGCAAACATGGCTTTGGTTGCCATTTGCTTAAAGCGTTTAGAAATTTTGACAGGCTGCATAATCTTAAAATTAACAGCCTCAAAGATATAGGATTCCTTTGTTTTTTTAAACAAAATACATTTATGGAAGTATTATATCACAAAAAAAGCCGATTATGATAACCGGCTTTGTAAATTACTGTTAAAACAACACATCGTGAAGATCCGGATTTTTATCAAAAACGCTTTTGGCAATACCTTACCATATTATTTCTTGTTTGTTGTTACTCCAATTATTACTCCAAAATTTCCGTCAGTTTGTGTCCAACTTTGTTCAGGCAAATAAGTTCTTGAAACAAACCCGTCAAGATACAAAGCGTTCTTACAACCTAATTTTTTAAAGTAGTCAGCAAAGTCGTAAAAATTTATTTCGCTCCTGGACATTGCAAAAATTAATTTGTTGTCTGGCAAAATTCCAACACCATTTCTAATGTTCAAATTGTTTGAGCCTTCTTTAAAAGCGGAATGAATTTGTCCGTCAATGACTAACATCGGTCCTGATTGTGTTGCATATTTTATTTGTCCTGTTTCTTTGTAGTCAGAAGTCTTACAAATTTTCGGCAAGTTGTCTGTTGTAATATAAAAAACACCATTTGGCATTAAATAGAAATTGCCGTTTCCTTTTGTAGTGTCCAACGCTATAATTTGTTTCCCATTGTCAATAAAAAGTCCTTGTGGTGAGTTGTCTTTTTTAAACATTCCGCCGTTCATAGCAAAATTCAATTTTTTGTTTTTTGTGTCAAGCCAATTTTTAAGGTTGTCAATACTTTTAAAAATTTCGCCTTTGTCATTTTTCCAATAAAATTTCAGGTCTTGTATTTTTGTGTCAACTGTGTAAGAAACAAATCTCTCATCGGTCTTAACTTTTGTCTGTCCAAATAGAAAATACCCAACTGTCAGAAGGGCAATAAAAGTTAGCAATATTATAATTCTATTTCTGTTCACAGATCATTTCTAATGGTTGCAGACGCCGGGATAAAGCTAACTTACAAATAAAAAGCGAATGTGAAACACATTCAGCGGCGCAAAAAGTACAAAATTCAATTTAGTATTTAACCCCGCTTTTTGCCAATGCGATGTTATAGGCAGTTATTTTTTGTCTTTCCAATTCCACCATTTTAGTTTTTCACTATCTTGTCTGTTCATTGGTGTTTCTGCAAAATATACCGCACACCTAAAAACATAAAGTAAACACCTCTCTGTTGCTGTCATTACAGTTTTACGTTGTCATTTTCGTCAAGTTTCCAAAACGGATTGTAAGCAACTTCAAACAAATGTCCGTCCAAGTCTTTGAAGTAACCACTATAACCGCCCCAATAAACCTTTTGTGCAGGTTTTACGATTGTTGCACCAAGTTTCGCAACTTTTTCTAAAATTTCGTCCACTTCTTTTTCCGATTTTGTGTTGTGTGAAATTGTTAGTCCCGAAAATGTTGTTGGCTGATATGTCAATGTTGTATCGTTTGCAAGTTCGTGTATTGGGTGCAACGCTAAAATAATTCCGCCTAAGTCAAATAGCGCTAAACTGTCCGTACTTTTGTCGGATTTTTTCCAGCCAAGTCCATTTTCGTAAAAGTTTAATGATTTCTGAAAATCATCAGTTCCAAGTGTTATTAAGTTTAGTTTTTGTCGCATTCGTTGATTTTGTGAAGTTCGGTTGTATAATTGCAGAAACTTTGTATCCGTTCGGGCGGGATTTCCGCACAAACTTTCAAATCCCGACTTTCCCCCGCCTGACAGCAACCCGTTTGTTAACAGTAGGCATTTTGTTATGCTACTTGTTATTTGTTTTGATATGTACCTTCAAGTTTTTTAGATAAGTAAATCTGGCTTTTAGTAATTATATTGATTGTCTATATTTTTCAGTATATACAACGAAGATATTATTTTTCATTATTTTCAAAATAGCCGAGATGTAAATTTATTTGTTCAACATGCTGATATTAAAATTTACTATATTTCAAATTACTTAAACTCCAAATTGTCTCAAATGATGGTCAAAATGTTTCCATTGTACGATTGCCCATTCATTGGGTGTCAATTTTCCAAAAAAAGGATGAGGGTGTTTGGTGCATTTTTCTGGACCATTTTCATAAAACTGTTTAATAAGTAAGATTGCTTTACTCTTTTCTTTTTCAAAATCTTTTTGGTCTATAAAAGTATAGTTTTTACTTGTTGGTGAGTTTTTTGAAAATTGCTTTTTACTTACATAACGGTTTTTAAAAAATCTACCTATAATTTTCCCAATTAACATTCTTTCTTGGCAATTACTGTCCAATGCAGTTTCTATAAATGCATTTAAATGAGCCAGCATTTGCCCAATGTTCATTTTTCCCCATTTTCTTTGTGTGTTAGGTGTTAATTTTTCGACACGGTTTAAAATTTCATCAACATCTATTTTGTTATATAGGTTTTTCATTTTTTTTGAAAAATTATTATTTAGTGATATATTGGAATTGCTTTCCGCTAACACTCAAATATACGAAAATTTTTTAGCTTCAAAAAAACAGAATATCCGTGTAACAATTTGTAAATCAATGTTTTGATTTATTTTTAATTACTCGTAAGTACTTACAAATAACATTCAATTGAATTTACTTTATCTAAATTAATCTCGTAGAAAGTTTAGGTATCAATTTTTTTATTTTCTGTGAAAAACGAAAAAGGTGTTTTAATCACAGGGAAAGATGGTGTTGTTAAAGATGGTTCCTATTTGGAATCCATAAAAATTGATTATTCCAATCCGATCAACCTGATAAAATTAATTCTACAGTATACATAATAACTATTTAGACAGTAATTAAACCGAAAGATTATAGTCTAAATAATTTTAAGATAAGAGGATCTATTTTTAAATCGGGACGAAAAATCTGGATTCCTTTAATAAAGTGCTTTTGAAGTTCCAGTTCATTACTGATATCATTCCATAATAGATTAGTCTCTATTCTTTTTACATTATTCAACCTTTGCAAGTTGATATTTGCTGCCTCAAGGTGAAAATAAATTCCTCTTTGCATCGGATTAAATACCCTAAATTCTTTTGATGATCTATAGTATCTCCTTTCCAGTTTTATACCAATATCATAAGTAAGTCCGGAGCTACATAGGCCGGTATATAATACTTTATCCACAAGTTCATCATCGCCATTATAATAGAAAACACCATTTTTATTAACAATTATTTTTTTAATCATTGGCTTTTTCTTACTTAGCTGTACTCCGAAAAAGAGTAATAGTGCAAAAAAAAGAACCAGTACTATTAACCCAGGATTATAAGCTCCCATCCAAAATAGAAAAAGAGAACCAAATAGAGGAATGCCCAAAAAGCAGGTAAACATTAAAATCTTAATGCTAATATTAGCATATTTACATGGCTTTGATTCAACACTGATAAATTCTTTTCTCATAAACTTGTGTTTTGTTAAGGATTCGTGTTTCTCTTCTTCTTTTCTTTTAATTCTTTTTCAAAATCTGTTTTACCAAGGTTTGCAAACATATTTGGATGGATTTCCTCAATATTCTTAAAAAGAAAATTCACTTCATTTTTAAGGCTATCGGGATTTAATCTTTTTTTCTTGAGCGTTTAAACTTTTCGCAAAAAACAAACAGATAGTTAGAATTATGAATTTTATAATATTTCATTTCAATATTTCTTGCGTTTTGTATGTTAACCTTATAGCTACCGAGCCGCAGCTTGGCGACAGTGACGGATAAGAAAGCCTAAACTTTCAATAGCGCACTAATCTAAGCAACGGCCTTTTATAAGCATTGGAGCTAAGGTAAAATCATCGGGCCCAAAATGATCATCCATATAATATAGCCTGATATACTACCCAGAACACCGGAAAAAATAAAGGTTAATCTGTACTTTAAAGGAACTATTTTGAGTATTAAAAAGGATATAATGCATAATCCGATACTTCCTGAAATAATAGAAAACGTTCCCTCATAGCATCCCAAATGATTAGAAATTTTCAGTTCATCTCCCCAAAAGTAATTTCCTTTATTAAAAAAGATACCGTTGATAATTCCTTTAAAAAAATTGAAAACTTCTCTGGACCAAAACAAGGACAGAAAAATAAGTCCCCATTTCATAAATGAAGTTGTATTTGTCGCTTTATAATACTGGAATAGCAATATCACAAAACCAGCTGTACCAATAAAGACGGTTAGCAAAACACCTCCTAAAGTTATAAATAGCTCATCGGTATTTATTTTTTTGATCTTTATAACATATTCATTTTTATGTTTAAAAGGCAAATTGTTTTCAATTTCAAAACGATACCTGTCGTATGTTTTTAAAACGTCGCTTTTAAAATCATTAGACCATTCCATACTGGCATAATGCAGTGTATTTTGGTAACCTAAACATTTGGCAACGGCTATATGACCGTATTCATGTGTAATAGTTCCCAAAATAGTCAACAGTATAAAACAGCCTGACAAAAGAAACAACATGCGTTTGTAAAGAATAAACATATAAAAAGCATTATAATCAGTTAGGATAGACCGATAGTTTATATATAAATTACATCGATAAAAATGCTTTGATTTGATCAGTGTTTCTATTTGAAATAGATTCTAAATCTGTTATTATTGAATCCAAAACTTCTTGATATTCAGAATCATTTAATCTTTTTGTTTTGTAAAATTTGACTAAATCGATTAGTTTTTGGCTTTCAGAATCACTAATAATTATGCCTTTATAGGTAGTATCGTTTAATTTGTTGCTAATAGCAGTAACAACCGGTAAAATATCAAAATAATTATAAATTTCAGAAAGTGTTACCGGTTCATCTTTTAATCTTGAACTTAAATAATAGTACGCATTGATATAAAGAATACCAGTTGATGTTACATTAAGATTATTATCCCTTATATTATAAAATAGATCAAAAGAGTTTCGTATTTTTTCTTTATCAAGATCTTTAATTTTTGAAAAATAGCCCAACAGATTGATACGACAATCTGTTGGGCCACCCGGAGTATCTACCTTAATTATTCTTAGAAAAATTTCTTTCTCCTGAATTAATTGTTTTAATTCTGATTCAGAGATTTTTGAAAAATCCGCCTTTGCTTCAATTTTTTCATTGGAGCAATTAAAGCATAAAATTGACAATGTAAGCACGAGCATTAATGAGATTACTTTTTTCATTATTTCAGATTTTAGTTGTTAATAGCATTTAATACTTTTATCTATACTGTTGTCTGTAAGTGTATTACTTAAATTTACCAGTACGAAATTGTATATTATTTCTGCTAAAACCAAAAAATCAGCTACGCACTTATACTCATACTTAACAATTATCCCGTTTTAAGTGTTAATTCGTTATTAGGTTATCTGCTTATGATAATCAATATATTTCTATTTTAAAACAACACATCGTGAAGATCCGGATTTTTATCAAAAACGCTTTTGGCAAAAGGACATAACGGTAAGATCTTAATATTGCTTTTTCGGGCAAAAGCCACTGCTTCCAGTACCATATTTTTACCAACGTTCTGTCCCTTAAAATCCGGATTTACTTCGGTATGGTCTATTATTATTTTATCAGTACCAGCCCAGCTGTAGGTCATTAATCCGGCTTTTGTGTTAGTATCTATGGCTTTAAAATAGCCTTTATTGCTTTCGTTTACTTGTTCTATTTTCATTAAAGTATCATTTAATCTGGTTATTTTTTAGTGTATTCCATACGGTACAGGTCAAAACCTGCTGCCCAATAATCTTTTACAATTTCTTTTAGCTCAAAACCGTTTTTTTCGTAAAACGCATATACCAGTTGGGATGTTCTTACCGTAATCAGCTGTATATGGTTTAAAGCTTTCAGTTTTTCTATGCGATGCTTTAAAAGCATCCCGCCAATACCTTTGCCCTGGTATTCCGTATGCAGTATATCCCAGCTGATTTTTCCGGTTGTAAGGTCTTCTGAAAAATTAAACCCGCCGGAACCAATGATTTTATTGTCATATTCCACAACAAAATACTGTTCGATTTCATTATCGAGGTAAAAAATCAGATCGGCTTCTTCTTCCGGAGAAAAATATTGCGGTGTGTTTAGCTGCAACAAGGCAATAACCGCTGGTTTATCGGTACTTTTATAATTTCGGATGCTAATTTCGGTATGCATGGTGGTTTGCCGGTTAATTTTCAAGAGTTTTTAGCTGCTTAACAGCAAGAGTGCTTCAAACGCTTCATTAAATCAAATATAAAAAAAATCTGTCAGTTTTTTTGAATCCGACAGATTTAGAATGCTGGTAAACCCCCGAATTATAATAGTTCTTTTGCCGCACTAATGATAAAATCGGCAATTTCATCCGGTTTTGAAGCCATAGAGGCATGTCCGGTATGTAACGAAATTGTTTTGGCTTTCATTCTTTCCGCAAAGAAATGCTGTGTTTCCGGCGGAATCATATTGTCGTTTTCTGAAACCTGGTACCATACCGGCAGTTTTTTCCAGCCTACAGTTGTTGGCTTTTCTTCAAAACATTTTCCGGAAGTCGGTTTTTGGGCCGCAGCCATTACCAAAGCTTCTTCTTCACTGCAATCCTGAGCAAAACTTGCCCGGAATAAATCTCTTTTAATCCATAGGAAACCGTATTTATCCGGGTAAAGGCTTGCTGCGCCTGTAGGCGGTTTTGTCCTGCCTAATAGCTCCCCGAGATTTTCCGTTTCATCCGGTGCAAAAGCGGCAATATACACCAGCCCGACTACATTGGGGCATTTTGCAGCGGCTTCGGTTATGATAGCGCCGCCATAAGAATGACCTACTAAAATAGTTTGTCCTTCCAGTGATTCCGCCAGCCTTTTTACGGTTTCGGCATCATCTGTGAGTGACGTTAAGGGATGTTGTGAGGCCACTACTGTATAACCAGCTTTTGTGATTATCGGGATAACTTTTCTCCAGTGAGAACCGTCTCCCCAGGCTCCATGTACCAATACAATGTTTGACATAAGTTTTATTTTAAAGTTAGAAATCCTAAGCAATATTTAGTGATGCATTCCTGCTGCAGCACTATTATCCGGGGCAACTTATTCAAAAATGGAAACTTTGTTTTTTGGAGCAATCTAAGTTACAAAAATAACGGACACTAAAATATAAAATGATAGCAATCAGCATATTATAATATTTTCAGAACAGACGCTATAAAGAACCGGCCTGGTTTACAAAAAATCAGGCCGGTTCATATATTATAATATGGTCGTTGTTATGGCTATCGGATTGGATAAGGCTTTGTGAATAGGACAACTGTCTGCAATTACCCGCAAACGGGCACGCTGTGCTTCATCAAGATTACCGGTAAATTCGATTTTGCGTTCCAGTTTAGTAATATTGACAGGAATATCCCTTTCGAAAGTCACTTCGATTTTCACATCGGTTAAATCCCAGCCTTTACGGTCGGCATACATGCGCAGGGTAATAATGGTACAGGCGGCAAGAGAAGATGCAAACAGTTCCTGTGGGGCAAAGCCAAGGTTCTGACCGCCCATGCTTTCCGGTTCGTCTGCAAAAAGGGTGTTCGTGCCGGCAGTAATCGTGGTTTTATAAAGTTCTTTTCCGATATGTGCGTTGATCGTATCCATACGTTTAAAATTTAGGCGGTGGTGGTAAAGGGACAAATTCTGTTTCACCGGGTACTTTCGGGAATTCCTGCTTTTGCCAGCGTTCTTTCGCTTCTTCAATCAGTTCTTTACTGGAAGCTACGAAGTTCCAGAATATAAAACGCTCTTCGGGAAATGCCTCACCGCCAAAAATATATACGGTTGTATTGGCTGCCATTTCAAATTCACACAGGGTGCTGTCTTTGGCAATCAGGATCTGTTTGGGTTCAAAAACAGTACCGTCACTGGTAATGCTGCCTTCCAGGATGTATAGCGCACTTTCACCAAAAAGGTCTTTTCCGATGTTTACTTTTTGCGCTTCGGTACTTTTAATTTCAATAAAGTACAGCGGACTGTAAACCGGTACAGGCGATTTTTTACCAAAGGCTTCCCCGGCAATCAGCTTTATCGATAATCCGCCTTCATTCCAGTGTGGCAGGTCCTCTTTGTCCACATGTACAAAAGAAGGCTCCATCTGTTCCAGATCCTTAGGCAGAGCCACCCAAATTTGCAATCCGTGCAGCATTTTGTCGGATGTTCTTAAATATTGCGGCGTTCTTTCGGAATGTACGATACCGTTTCCGGCGGTCATCCAGTTCACAGCACCCGGTTGGATTTCAATATCGGAACCCAGACTGTCTTTATGCTGTATACTGCCTTCAAAAAGATAGGTCAGCGTAGACAATCCGATATGCGGATGCGGCGCAACATCAAGATTCTGATAATCTTTTAAATGTGCCGGTCCCATGTGATCGATAAAAGCAAAAGGACCAACGGTTCGCTTTTCACGAAAGGGAAGGAGACGCCCTACCATAAAGTTGCCAATATCGGCAGCACGCTCCTCAATAATTAATTTGATGTTTGACATAGTCTGTATTTTAAAAAATTAGTCTTCCAGATACCCGAACCGTCCCATGTTTACATCTTCAAATGCCTGAATGATCTCTTCACGGGTGTTCATTACAAACGGTCCGTGAGCAACAATGGGCTCGTTGATCGGTTCACCGCTTAAAACCAGTACGATAGCATTTTCAAGGGCTTCAATCGTAAATGTTTCGCCTTTATTTTCAAACAAAGCCAGATGATCGGTAGGAACAACTTCGCTGTCGTTTATTTTAATGCTTCCTTCAATTACCAGTAAAGCAGTATTGTAATGTGCCGGAAAACTAAAAAGAGCTTTTCCGCCTTTATTCAGTTTGGCATTTTGCAGGTTTACCGGCGTAAATGTCGAAGCAGCACCTTTAACATCCTGATATTGCCCGGCAATAACTTCGATAATTCCGGCATTATCCGGTAATTCAAATTTATTGATGGCATCATTCGTGATCCCCTGATATTTTGGCTGGGACATTTTATCTTTTGCCGGAAGGTTTACCCACAATTGGACCATCTGAAAATCACCGCCGGTTTTGCTGAATTCTTTTTCGTGGTATTCTTTGTGTAAAACACCGGAGGCTGCGGTCATCCATTGTACGTCGCCTTCACCAATCACACCGCTGTTGCCCGAACTGTCATGGTGTGCCACTTTTCCTTTATAGGCAATGGTTACCGTTTCAAATCCCCTGTGCGGATGAACTCCGACACCTCTTGGAATTTCGGTAGGTGAAAAATGATATTTCGAATTGTAATCCATCATGATAAACGGACTCATGCGTTCCATATCCAGATGATAACCGCTTGGGATAAAGTTGTGAACTCTAAAGCCGTCGCCCACAAAGTGCGGAGCTCTTGGCGCTACTACTATTTCAATATTTTTTGTTGCCATTTTGTTTTCTTATTTAAAAGTTACAGTACAAAATTACCATCACAGCAATTGCTGTACATTGATGTATGGTAAGAAATCAATACGGCTTAAAATTCCGTTTGGCCATTTCTTTCCGTACACGGCTCAGGCTTTCGGGTGTAATGCCCAAATAGGAAGCGATCATCCATTGCGGAACACGCAGCATCAGGTCGGGATAAAGCCGGATAAAATCCAGATAGCGCTGTTCTGCCGTGGCGCCTAATAACAGGTTGATTCTTTTTTGTAAATGGCGGATATGATTCTGCAGGGCTTTTTCATTGAACAAGCGAAACGACAGGCTAATCTCGGAAGCTTTATTGATAAACTCCAGGTCGAGAAAAATAAAAGTTGTTTCTTCAATGGCATCGATATAAAAATCGGATGGTTCGTTAAAAAAGATACTGCTGCGGTCACTGATGATCCAGTTTTCGGAAGCAAACTGAATAATATGTTCCTTTCCGGAATGGTCAATCGTATAAGAGCGCAACAGGCCGTTTTCTACAAAAAAGGAGTGATGGCAAATTTCTCCCGGATTTAATAAAACAGTTCCTTTGGCAATTGTTTGGGTTTTTATCGCATCGGTCAGCAATAAAAACTGATCGGCTGTAATGCCTGCTTTTGCCTGTAAATAGGTTTTAAAATTGTTGTTTGCTGGTACCATGCAGTAGGGCTCTAATAGATACTCTCAAAGGTACGGAGAATTTTCGGGAGAAAAAGAATCCGGTAAAAACGGAGTAGGTAACAGAACCGATTTACTTTGTTAAAAAATGATTATTAGCGGTATAAATTTTAAATTTTTCAAATGAGCAAATTCTGTGATTAACAAATTTATTGTACTTTTACCACCCAAACACAACACTTCATTATGAGTCAAAAAATATTGCTTACTTCGAAAGAAGTCAATATCATTCTGCATCGTTTGGCCTGTCAGTTAATCGAAAAACACCTTGATTTTTCAAATACAATTCTTATTGGGATTCAGCCGAGAGGTAAATATTTAGCAGAACGAATCAAACAACTTTTAGAAGAAGAATACCACGTAAACCATGTTCCGCTGGGATTTTTGGACATTACCTTTTTCAGAGACGATTTCCGTAGAAATGAAAAACCGCTGGAAGCCAACAAGACCCAGATTGATTTTCTGGTAGAAGATAAAAAGGTCGTTTTTGTAGACGATGTTTTATTTACCGGACGCAGTATCCGTTCGGCTTTGACCGCTATTCAGTCTTTTGGCAGACCGTCAGAAATTGAACTACTGGTATTGATTGACCGTCGTTTTAGCCGTCATTTGCCAATACAGCCGGATTATCGCGGCCGTCAGGTAGATGTAATCAACAACGAAAAAGTAATCGTAAACTGGAAACAGAACGAAGGAGAAGATGAAGTACTTTTAGTGTCTAAACCTGTAACTAACAACTAACTAACCCGCAACAACACAACAATGAAAGAGTTAAGTGTCAATCATTTACTTGGAATAAAATACATCAACAAAAACGATATTGATTTAATCTTTGAAACGGCAGATCATTTTAAAGAAGTTATCAATCGTCCTATCAAAAAAGTACCGTCTTTACGGGATATAACCATTGCCAATATCTTTTTTGAAAACAGTACCCGTACCAAATTATCTTTTGAATTAGCACAGAAAAGACTATCGGCAGATGTGATCAGTTTTTCTGCTGCACAGTCCTCGGTTAAAAAAGGAGAAACGCTAATTGATACCGTAAACAATATCTTATCGATGAAAGTGGATATGGTGGTGATGCGCCACAGCAATCCCGGTGCCGCCCATTTTTTATCCCAAAATGTAAAAGCGAGTATTGTGAATGCCGGCGACGGTGCACACGAGCATCCGACGCAGGCTTTACTGGACAGTTTTTCTATCCGGGAAAAATTGGGAGAAGTAGGCGGAAAGAAAGTGGTGATCGTAGGGGATGTTCTGCACTCCCGTGTAGCCTTATCAAACATCTTTGCTTTGCAGATGCAGGGTGCGGAAGTTAAGGTTTGCGGACCGAAAACCCTGATCCCGAAATATATTGAAAGTCTTGGAGTAACCGTTGAGCCAAACCTGCGTAAAGCATTAGAATGGTGTGATGTAGCAAACATGCTTCGGGTGCAAAACGAACGTATGGATGTGAATTATTTCCCATCTACAAGAGAATACGCACAGCAATATGGTGTTGACAAAGCCTTACTGGATTCGTTAAATAAAGAGATTATCATCATGCACCCGGGACCAATTAACCGCGGGGTGGAAATTACATCGGATGTTGCCGATTCGCAGCAATCTGTAATTTTAAACCAGGTAGAAAACGGGGTTGCTATCCGAATGGCGGTTATCTATTTATTAGCCTCAAAAATCAAATAATACATAATGAAAAAATGGCTGGTTTTACTTCTAATCCCTTTTCTGTTTTCAGGATGTACGCTGGCAGAATTTTTCTGTATTAGAAATTATACCAACAAACCCATATTAATAATGTTTCCCCGGCATGTTTTCCATAACGGCTATGAAATATTAATAAAACACAGGCTCATTGATGAAACGGAGATTAAAAGTGATTTGTTTTTAAAAGGTTTTATCACGCATAAGACTGACATTAAAAATAATAAGATTACTTTTATTATTCCGGAAAAGAGTACTGTTTACCTGGAAAGGTTTAAAAAAAGTTTTAAGCATATAACGATTAAACCGGCTGCAGCCAATAAAGACTATATTGTTAAAAATAAAAAACAGATTTACAAACCTAATATGATGAGTGCTGTATATTGCACAGATATAGAGGAGGTTAAAAACTAAAGGAACTTATTTTGTTTTGATAATGAATGAAGATAATAAGAAAAAAATTGCTTTAGGCTTTATTTTAGGATTTGCAGTGATCTTTACGATAATCATTGGCGTAAAATACCTGATGAAGCCTTCTATCGATAATGATCTGATATCCATGTCGCATGAAGTGAACCGGAAGTGTCCTATTTTTGTTGACAAAGAAACCCGTCTGGATAATGCCAATGTTTTACCCAATAAAGTCTTCCAGTATAATTACACCCTGGTCAACCTGGTTAAAGAACAGGTAGATGTAGACGAAGCACAGAAAGTTATTGCCCCTAATCTGATTAATAGTGTAAAAACCAGCCCTGATATGAAAAAATTCAGGGATAATAATGTGAAACTTATTTATGCTTACCGGGACAAAAACGGTAAATCCCTATTTAAAATATTCATCACTCCGGAAATGTATAATGATTAAAACGCCCGGAGTTCATAAAAAATAGTAATTTAGCAGTTGTATTGATATAAAAGACTCATTTTTATAAGCACATGAAAGTAGACGAAAAAGGACATACTATAATTATTAAAGACACAGAAGGGGAAGTAAATACCTTTTTAGAAAAGGTGAGCAGCCAGCACAATAATTTTAAAGATTTTAACCTGGTTTTAGATGTAACACAGGATAAAAGTGTCGATTTAAAAGCGATCAAACTGTTTACGCCTTTGTCTAAAATACATAAAAAAGGAAAGAAATCCTTTGTGATCGTAGCGGAAAATATCGATTTCAATGATGTTCCGGCTTCGCTATTAGTGGTTCCGACACTTTTAGAAGCGCATGACATGATTGAAATGGAAGAGATAGAGCGCGATTTAGGATTTTAACCGCAAAACTGCCGATGAAACTGACCATATTGGGCTGTTATGCCGCAACACCACGAACAATTACCAATCCGACAGCACAGGTTCTGGAAATTAAAAACCGGATGTTTCTGATTGACTGCGGTGAAGGAACACAGGTACAGCTTCGGAAAAATAAAATAAAATTCTCCCGTATCGAGCACATCTTTATTTCCCATTTGCATGGCGACCATTTCTATGGCCTGGTGGGACTGATTTCCACCTTTATGCTGTTAAACAGGGTGAGCGATTTACATGTTTACGGACCAAAAGGAATCAAGGAAGTTATTTTACTACAATTGCGGCTTTCCGGTTCTTTTACGGGCTATAACCTGTATTTCCATGAATTGGAAAGCACCGAGAGTGAAGTTATTTATGAAGACGAAAAAGTTATTGTGAAAACAATTCCCTTAAAGCATAGGGTTTATACCAATGGCTTTTTGTTTCAGGAAAAAAACAAAGAACGCAAACTCGATATCAATACCATATTAAACTACAATATTGAACAGTGCTATTACCAGAAGATCAAAAACGGTGGTGATATCACTTTAGATGACGGCACGGTGATCCCTAATGCCCAACTTACATTTGACCCGGAACCGGAAAAAAGCTACGCGTTTTGCTCTGATACCGTTTATGATGAAACCATAGTACCGTATCTTAAAAACGTAAGTGTTCTATACCACGAAAGTACCTTCCTGGAAACGGAAGCACATCTGGCAGGAAAAACCATGCATACCACCGCAAAACAGGCAGCAGCGATAGCAAAGCTTGCCAATGCCGGTCAGCTGGTTATGGGACATTATTCCACGCGGTATGAAAGCATAGCGCATTTTAAAGAAGAAGCACAAACTATATTTCCGCATATTTTATTGGCAGACGATGGTAAGTCGTTTGAATTCTAATGGTTAACCATCCCTATAAAACAAGGATTTTTCCGTTTGAAAAAGCTAAAAACGCAGTAAATTAGTGCTCTGAAATTTTTTACTTTAAAGTCATGAGTGATTTAAGCAACTATAGAAAATCCTACGAAAAGAAAGCCTTAGTGGAAACGGATATACCGGAAGATCCGATTAACCTGTTCCAGAAGTGGTTTTATGAAGTAGAAGAGTTTGGTGGTATTGAAGAAGTAAATGCCATGACGGTTGCGACTATCGGTTTGGACGGATTTCCAAAATCGAGAGTTGTTTTATTAAAAAAATTCAACGAAGAAGGCTTTATTTTCTTCACCAATTATAATTCCGAAAAAGGGAAAGCTATTTCCCATAATCCGCATATCTGTCTTTCCTTCTTTTGGCCCACAGCCGAGCGCCAGGTAATCATTAAGGGCATAGCCGAAAAAACATCGGAGCAGGTTTCCGATGGTTATTTTGACAGCCGTCCGGACGGAAGTAAACTGGGTGCCATTGTTTCGGCCCAAAGTGACGTAATTCCATCACGGGAATACCTGGAAGAAAATCTTAAAAAACTGGAACAGGAATATGAAGGAAAAGAAATTCCGCGGCCACAACATTGGGGCGGTTTCCTGGTTCGTCCGGTAGAAGTAGAATTCTGGCAGGGAAGACCCAACCGCCTGCACGACCGCATACGCTATAAATTGCAGGAAGATTACTACTGGAAAATAGAACGGCTTTCGTCGTAAAGCCCATTTTAAGGTTTAAGTGTTAAAATTTAAGGTATTTTATCGATTTTTTTTGCAGGTAATCGATATTAGGATACTTTTGTACCTGTTATTTGCTGTTATATAGACAGTTATAACATGCCCCAATATTACATACTTAAACTATTAAATGTATATGAAGCTATTTCGTTGCACATTACTTGTGTGCTTTTTTATGATGTTGATTTCCTGTTCAACGGATAGTGCTAATGAGACGATCGACACGCCTAAAGTTGTAAATGATTTTACCTATAATCAGGAAGAACTTCAGATTGAACAAAAATTAAACAGTTACAGAGCCAGTAAAGGACTGGCACCTTTGAGCAGAATCAATCATATATCGCATGTTTCGGAAGGACATGACAATTATATGATTTCAACTAAAACAGTTGACCATTCGTATTTTGAAGAAAGAGAGCAGAACTTAAAAGCCACATTAGGAGCGAAAAGAGTAGGCGAGAACATCGCTTACGGTTACAGCACTATTGATGCCACTTTTAACGCCTGGCTAAACAGCGATCTTCATAAAATGAATATCGAAGGGGATTATACTAATTTTGGTGTTGCCGTGCGAAAAGATGCAAACGGCGATATGTATATCACCAATATGTTTATTAAAAAATAACCAACCAGGAGTATACAATACAAAAGCATCCTTTTTGAAGGGATGCTTTTGCTGTTAATAGGGGGGCTTTATTACATTTTTATAACAATAAATTCACTGCGTCTGTTTTTCTGATGTTCGGC
Organism: Flavobacterium sp. UBA4197; assembly: GCF_002379575.1. Lineage (NCBI taxonomy): Bacteria > Pseudomonadati > Bacteroidota > Flavobacteriia > Flavobacteriales > Flavobacteriaceae > Flavobacterium > Flavobacterium sp. UBA4197. Next base: position 4,351 of record NZ_DFUB01000014.1, on the reverse strand, counting down.
TTCCGAGCAGGGAACACCATCCGAACAACCGTTAACCAATCGGGTTTCGCCATAACCTTTAGCCGTTAAGCGGTTTCTTTCGATACCGTTTTTAACCATATACTCTAAAGTCGATTTGGCTCTTCGGTCGGACAAACGTTCGTTGTACTGGTGTGTCTGACGGCTGTCTGTATGGGAACGGATATCCACGATCATCGTTGGATGTTCTTTCATCACGGCAATTACTTTTTGTAAATCTACAGCGGCATCCGGACGGATATTCCATTTGTCCAGGTCAAAATAAATGATTTCGATATCCAGTACTTTTGCCAGATCGGTTCCCACTTCAATCGGGATAACGCGTTTTTCAAGGGCAATATCCACAACCGTTTCCCCGGATTTGGCCGGTATGGTTACATTTACTTCTTTGGTTTCATAATCGGTATTTTCAGCCCTTACATAATATCTCTTATCACAATCGATGGTTTCAAAGGTATAATGTCCGTTGCTATCGGTCATCCTGCTGCCCATTTCCTTCATGTTGGAATCAAACAGGGTGACTTTGGCATTCAAGAGCGGTAAACCACTTTCTTTATCGGTAATCGTACCTTTTAGGATCTGGTCGCATCGCAGTTCCCGGAATTTATAAATATCATCCGATCCCATTCCGCCTTCACGGTTCGAGCTGAAATATCCCATTTGTGCCCGGGTATCCACAATATAAGCAAAATCATCTTTAGGACTGTTCACGGGGCTTCCCAGATTTTCCGGAGCAGAAAAACTACCGTCAGCATTCATTTTCGATTTAAAAACATCCAGTCCGCCAATACCCAAATGACCGTCGGAGGCAAAGTACAGCTCATTTTTCAGCGATACAAACGGAAAGGATTCCCTGCCGGTAGTATTGATTTTTTTACCGAGGTTTTCCGGTTTACCATAGGTTCCGTCGCTATTGATGGCTACTTTATAAATATCTGAAGCACCGGATGTTCCCGGCATGTCCGATGAAAAGTAAAGTGTTTTTTCATCCGGGCTTAACGCCGGATGCGCCACACTATAATTGTTGTTGTTAAACGGCAATTCTTTAATATCGTCCCATTTTCCGTTCACTAAAGACGCTTTATAGATTTTCAGCTTGATAATGCGGTCGCTGCTTTTTCCTTTTTTACCATCATTATAATTGTTACGGGTAAAATACATCGTGTTTCCATCTTTGGTAAATACCGGAGTCGATTCATGAAAACGGGTATCTATCGAGCTTGAAAATTTTACGGCAGGATCCAAAAAACCTTCTGCTGCAATCCTGGCCGTATAGAGTTTTGTAAAATACTGGTTGGTCCATTTGTGTTTTCTTTGAAACACGCCGCCGGTATCGCGGGCAGAAGCAAATACCACATCTTCTCCGTAGAAAGCTGAGCCGTAATCGGAATATTTTGAATTCGTACCGGAATTTTCAACCTGGTAGCGTCCGGAATCTTTGGATAACCGCTGGATATAATCGGGATTAGCCAGCAGCTCCTTACCGATAGGATCATTTGTTTTCTGGGAAAACGTTTGCAGCATCCTATCGGCTTCATCATATTTCCCTACAGATTTCAGTGCCTGGGAATATCGGAAATAATATTCCGGATCCACAGCCTGGTTAAGGGCAAAAAGTTCCCGGTACCATTTTTCAGCTTTATCCAGTTCTCCGTTGAAATAATAGGCATTTCCAAGTTTTTCAAACAGATTAACGGATTTATATCCTTTATCGGCTACTTTTTCATAAACGGCAATAGCATCAATATAAGCATATTTGTCATATTTCTTATTGGCATTATTGAGCCTCGAATTCTGAGCAAATCCTGAGAGCATACCAATAAAAGTAAATAGAAGTATAGTTTTGATTTTCATGACGTCAGGGTTTTAAAAGAATCGGGGTGTTAACACTCTGTTGTAGTTGTTCAAAAATTCAAATCGCAGGAATATTTCATGGGAACCGGAGTTGTAATTTGCCAGGCGGGTTGTTTCCGCATCGTAGGCATAACCGATAAACCAGGAATCTGTGATTTGAAATCCGGCCAAAGCACTCACAGCGGCATCCCATCTGTAGGCTACGCCAAGAGTTAACTTATCAGAGATCAGGAAGTTTCCGGAAACATCCACTTGTAATGGTGCTCCTTCAACAGCTTTTACCAATAAAGCAGGTTTGAATTTTAATTCCGTGCTAAAGTCAAATACGTGACCGGCAATGAAATAATAATGCAGACGCTCTTTGGTTACAGAAACCGAATTGTCTTTATAATGTTTGGTTTCCAGAAAGTTCGGAACAGACAAACCGAAATAAGTATTGTCAGAGTGAACGTATATCCCGGTTCCTACATTCGGACTAAAGTCCATGTTAAGGTTCTGGAACTGCGGATCACCCTGGTGCTGAATGTTCAGTTTGTTAACATCGATGCTAAACAGGTTTGCTGTTGCTTTTACGCCAAAGGAAATTTTATAATCCCCGGAAGTCTGGATAGTATAAGATACATCAAGAGAAATATTGTTTTCTGTGGAAGGACCGATTTTGTCATTTAAAAAGGAAAGACCAAGTCCTACATTAGAATTGTTGATAGGTGTATTAATGGAGGCCGCACCGGTGGTGGGCGCTCCATCTAATCCTACCCATTGTCTTCTGTACATCCCATAAACGCTCATTACACCACGGGAACCGGCATAACCAGGATTTATATTAATGGTATTGTACATATACTGAGTATATTGAGAGTCTTGTTGTGAATAACCTGTCACACTGATCAATATAAAAACGAATATTATAATTTGTGTTTTCATGTACACCGTAATTTAAATTGAACTAAAAAATTGATACGGAACTATCTATTAAGATATAAATAACCTGCTTTATCGAAGTTGGTTCCTTTTTCATCTTTATATTTTAAAATATAATAATACGTTCCGTCCGGTAATTCTGCGCCTCTGTCAATAGTGGCACGACCTTCAGATACACCAGCAAATACTTTGGTGGTATTGTTATAACCATCTGTACTGAACACTAATATACCCCATCTGTTGTAAATTTCAACATTATTTTCCGGATAACATAAAATTCCGTCAATAAAGAAAACATCGTTATAACCGTCATTATTTGGCGATACCGCATTGTAAACAGTGATCGAACAGGCTGGTAATACAATACATCTGTCGTGTACTTCAATATTTATTTCAAATACTTTAGGACAGTCTCCATCCGAGATAGTATAGCGGACAATATAGTTTCCTAAAGCGACCTGATGCGGATTGAAGATACTTCCTTCCAGTGCTGTTCCGGCATTAGGACTTGACCAGGTGCCATTTTGAGCGGTGCCTTCCGGCAGTAATGTGAAAAGATTAACGGGTTCATCATTGATACAGATTGTTTTCGCAATTACGGTTAACGGATTCTCAATACTAACAGTAACCGTTTGAGTAAAAGTAGCTGTATTAAAACAAGTATCGCTTACCGTCCATGTTCTGATAATAACATAAGAGCCGGCGGTTTGATTACCTGTATTTTCAGAATATGCTACCGTTACCGTTGCACCACAATTGTCTGTAAATGTCAATTCCGGAACAGGTGGAATAGCGGTACAAACAGCATTTACTTCCGTTTCTAATGCCGAAGCTAAAACCGGAGCGGTATCATCAGAAACCGTTATCAGCTGTATGCTGTTTGAAGTATTGCCACAGGTATCGGTAAATGTCCAGGTACGGGTAATGATATACGAATTAGGACACTCACCTTGTGTGGTACTATCCTGTCCCTGTACGGTAATTTCACCGGAACAGCTGTCATTCGCAGTCAGACTGATCATTTCCGGAATTTGTCCACCACAAGATACAGTTACATCAGCCGGAGCCGTTGGAGCTACCGGAGGAATGGTATCGCTTACATTGATGGTTTGCGATACGGAAGCACTGTTGCCACAGGCATCTACAAATGTCCATGTTCTGGTAATGGTATAAGAACCGGGACAGTTACCGGGAACAGTGGAATCTTGTCCCTGTACGGTGATTTCACCGGAACAGTTATCATTAGCGGTCAGGCTAATCATTGCCGGAATTTGTCCACCGCAAGATACGGTTACATTTTNNGAGCAGTTGGAACAACCGGAGCCACGGTATCATTAACATTGATGGTTTGCGATACAGACGAACTATTGCCGCAGGCATCCACAAAGGTCCATGTTCTGGTAATGCTATAAGAACCGGGACAGTTACCGGGAACAGTTGTATCCTGTCCCTGTACGGTAATTTCACCGGAACAGTTATCATTTGCAGTCAGACTGATCATTTCCGGAATTTGTCCGCCGCAAGATACGGTTACATTTTCAGGAGCAGTTGGAACAAC
>NZ_DFUB01000017.1:0-112083 GCF_002379575.1 Flavobacterium sp. UBA4197 | reverse complement strand
GACAATCGCTATGCTAATCGACAAAATCTAATCAAACCAACCAATTAAAACAAAAATTATGAAAACAGTAAACGCAAACAGCAAATTAGCTTTCGCTAAACATTCTTTAGTAGAATTAAACGACAATCAGTTAAACGACGTAAACGGAGGAAGTACACCTTTCTGTACCGGAGTGATCGTAGGCTTAACAATCGCTATGCTAATTGACAAAATCTAATTAACAGCCATAAATCATTATAACCATGAAAAAAATAAACACAAACGGAACGTTATCCTTTGCTAAGAGTTCGTTAGTCGAACTAAATGATGGACAGTTATATGAAGTAAATGGTGGAACTACGGCGGTATGTTTAAGTATTACCCTAATAGTAGTATATAATATGGTTTAAGGTTATACACAGCCTGTAATAACAAAAAAGACTATCTNNAGATAGTCTTTTTTGTTATTACGATATCCGGATACCAAATGATGGGGGACAAAATGCTTTATAACAATGGTAGCATCTGGCCGGAACAATACCTGGTATGACACAGCATGGGGCTATGCTGCTTTTCCTGTACGGACAAACAAGGCCGGGGGAAAGCATAAAGCTATAGTGTATAACAATAATCGTCGTAACCGTTTGGCAATAAAGAAAACAGGGAGGATATATTGGCCGGTTAAGGCATAAAAAAACTCCATTAGCATTAACTAATGGAGCTGTGGATATTTTAGAATGGTTTTTTTAAGTATACATAAAAGCGACTTTCCCAAATTTATCGCCCTCTACATTGTATGTTTTGTCTAAAAAATCCTGGATGGATTCTTCTTTGGTAAATGTCTGGTCAATAATTAAAGTATTGTCTGTAAAACCATTTACGCCGTTTTTAAGGTCTTCTCCGCTTCCCAGGCAGTTTCCGATAAGCTGTACGTTTCGGGTCATTAAATCGGCAATTAACAACGTAAGATTGATCTTTTCAACGGCTTTTATTTTTTCGGAAGACTGGTTGTATACGCCGCAGGTCAGGTAACGGGCATTTACATTCAGATGTGACGTAAGCGGCACTAAATAAGTATCGGAAAAAGCATCCAGTACAACATCGAAATACAGGTTATCCGACAGCTGGTTTTCTTTAAAATTAAAGATCTCTTTTACAAAAGGGAAATGGTTTTTAACAGCGTCCGTATTTTTTCCGGAATAGGACAGGCCGTAAACATTACATTTCTTTTCTCTTAAAAGGCTTAAAAAGAAAAAAGAAGTATTGGAAGTAATGGAAGTAACCAAAACATTCTCACCCTCTTTTATATTCGCTTTTCGAATCATGGACATTGCGGTTTGTACACCAATGCTCATGCTTCCGGCCTGTTCTGCAGGAATACCGTCCGGGATTTTCATCAGCTTTCCGGAATGATAGATCTCAAATTCCCTGCTGGAATGATTGGAAGGAATACCCGGCATCGAATTGTTTTCCAGGAAAGGATAAAAGTTATTCCCGATAACTTTATCGCCCTTGGATAATGTGGTCACGTTTTTGCCAACTTTTTCCACGATACCGCAGAAATCGGAACCAATAGGATAATAGGTTTCCCGATCGGCTTCTTTTATTTTTCGCCACGCATTTTCAATAATGCCCAAATCGCGGTAATTCAGCGAGAAACTAATCTTTCTGACAAATACATAATTGGCAAAATTATCGGCGTTTTCATCAAATTCCGGCATGCTGGCGGTAACAAAGCCAAGAGGGATCTGATGACTGTCAATAGAAAACAGATGCCTTTTCCGGGCATCTGTTTTTTCATATAAAGAAGGACTTAATACTGCTAAAGCTCTCATAGTTATACGGTTTCAACGTGTTGGTTATCTTTATTTTTTGAGGATGAGGTATGCAATTGTTTGCTGTAATAGCGGTATAGGTAATCGTAAACCACCATTTCGTGTACACGTTGTTTGGCGATAAACACGCGGTTACAGATCATGTGTAAATAACTCAGGGCAACGGCACCAAAGGAAGTTGGCAGCTTCTGCTGTTGTGCAAGCTCCTGTAAATGTTGGGCGACAGCCTGATTTTTCTCCGAACGGTCTTTTAAAATATCCCAGATAGGCGCAAACATCTCATCGGTTAGCGACTCATCCATAAAAAGCTCAATGTCCCGTTCGTTTTTGGCAAACATTTCATTGATCTGCTTATTCAGCTCTCCGGATCCGGAACGGTTAAACTCGTTACCAAAACTGGTCTTGGCCACTTTTAACATTTCCACCCTGTCTTTTAAGCTGAAGCCCAAATCTTCCAGCAGGAAGTGCATCGATAGCAAACAGAATTTCCAACGGATTTTTTCGCCGGAATCGCCTTCGATCATATCGGAAAAACGCATGGAGCATTCACTGTCGAAATGGAAAAGACTTTCCGTTTCCTGAATGGCAAGCTGTCCGTAGCGCTGTAATTCTCTCAGATAAGTATCGGTTTGCGTTTTCCAGATGATGTTACTGTCTTCAAACGGTTTGATATGTGTTTTAATGATGTTGATACATTCTGTAAAATGCTGCTTGTCATGTAATAAAACCCTGAAACGCAGGTGATGTCCTAAAGCATCGTGATAGCGGATGAAAAACCATTTCTGAATCAGGTTCTTCTCTTCCAGTTCGGCAACAATAGGATTTATCGCTCTGTTTAACAATTCTTCACCAGCTCTTTCACCGCAATAAAATTTGTAATACAACCATTCTTCACCAATGGAGAAAGAAGGAATTACAGCGTCAGAAAGCGAATCTTTAGTGCCATCGCTCAAGGCTTTTTCTTTATATGAAGCCACAACTTCGGTATGTTTGTTGTTGCTGGTTTTCTTTTCTTCAGCATTTCGGTAGGCCGAAACAATAAACTCATTACAGTAGTTTTGTGTAACGGTATCTTCTTTAAACAAGAACTCTTTTAACTGGATGAATTTTTCACCTTTCAGCATTAAATAAAATACTTTACAGCTCAAATCGTTGGTGAAGTTCACAACAACCTCGTTATCGCCCTGAACAAAAGAAATGATATCCGGGATATTTCTTTCTGCCTGGAAAGCTTTAACCGTTGCAATCGCATTTTCCTCTTTTGCACCGGTAATGGCTTTAATGTCTTTTTCAGAGATATTCCAGGTTGCTCTTGACAATACCGTATCGTTATACGTTAATCTCGGCAGGAACTCGAAATCGTTTTGCAATTCGCCCCATGAAAAGCCCATTCCGGAAGTTTCCTGGTTTTGAAGATCACATAAAAAATGGTAAATCGGTAAGGCATTTGCACTGTAATTGTGTGCATTTCCTAATCTCGGAATGATCTCTTTCCCTAATCTTTTAGAGCGAAGAATGATTCTGTTGTTTTTTACCGAAATATATAAATCATCCACTAAAATCTGATGGTCCATATCCAGGGAAGAACCGCCTAAATAAGGAATTTCATAATCTCTCTGGAAGCCTCTGTACAGGATGTTTCCGGTTCTGGCCTGTGGTAAATGGATGATTTCCGCGATGATTTTATCCGCATGCAAGGCTTTTTCTCTTTCGGAAATTTCATTGCAAAGATCCATGATCTGGTTGTTCAAATGACCGAATCGCCCGATAAGGCCGTTTGCAGACGGACCGGACACATAGGATAAGGCAATTTTTTCTTCTGCATTTTCATGGAAAATATTGAAAAATACAGAGAAGCTGTCCGGGTATAGTTTTTCTTTTTCGTCAAACTGGTTGATTTCCTCATCCGTTAGCGCGATACTGGTGGCATTGGTTTGTGTTGCCTGGATCAGCTTTTTAAATAAAAAGGCTCTTTCCGGACTTAAAACCACCTGGCGCTGGTTAGAATAATTCGGAACGATATTCAATTCATCCACTAAAGGTGTTTTGGCACCGGATTGTTTTCCGTATCCGATTCCTACATCCGGATCCAGAACTTTAATTAACGGCTGCTCATATTCTTCATAACGCTCCGAGAATTTGCGTTTAAATTCTTTCAGATTGCTTTTTTCACTTAATGGCTGCAGTTTGTTTAAGGCAGTAACACTGCTTCTTAGCTTTTTAAGGGTTTTGTTGCTCAAAGTTGCATTGGGCAGGTTTCGGTAACTGTCCACCTGGAAAAGCTTGGTTTCATCCACTTCGTCCAGTTCCTGATTTAGCAGGGTATAAATTTCCTGATATTTGGAAGGATCGTTAAAAACATCCGCATCCAGGCTACTGATCTTTTCTTTCAGGTTCAGGATAAGCTCTTTGATAACCTGGGCTTCGTGGAACGCAAAACGGTCTTCGTTGAATTTAGCGATCAGTTTTTCAAAATAATCCTGACCGGTTAACGTGAATTCCAATTCGCTTACTAAAAACTGGCTGTCAATAATTGTATTGATAAAGTCTTTGGCATCCTTTTCGTTGATCTCGTCAGAAATCAGGTGCTGTGCCATTTCGGCAATAGTGGCACCGTTTTTAGCTTTTTCCAGTAAAAGCTCTAAATATTCATTGGCCACAACTTCCGATATTTTATGAAGACGGGCATTCTTTTTGAAATAGTATTCCACAAAACGGTATTTGTCAAAAACCGTATAGATGGAGTTATTCGGGAAGTATTTTAAAACTTCTCTGATGGCATTTTCTTTCGTGATAATCGGCATAAAACTACCCAGGAAATACATATCGTATTTTGTATAACGGCTGATGGAGGCTTCGTCAAAATTAATAACTGTTTCCGGTCCCATGTCAATAGCCGATACGCTGGCGAATAAACCGAAAGGCGTACATCTGTTTGACATTCTGGACGTATATTTATACAGCGATCCTTTTAAGCTTTTAAGCTCATCCTCCGTTTGGAATGCTTCTCCTTTTTCCCATAATTCCAGTGCCTTGTAGATATTCGGTGAACCGATAAACAAAGCTTCGCGATTCTTTTTATCTTTAAAGATCTCCTGGATTTCTTCCCATGTTATATCATCTTTTTTAGGCTCTAACGGCGTTCTAACGATTGCTTTATTGGCAAATGAGTAATTTTTCATAATATAATAGTTTTCGGGTTTTTAGTTTTGATTGTTTTGCCACATCTTGTAGTAGTAGCCTTTCTGATTTAATAATTCTTCATGAGTACCATTTTCGATAAGTTCACCTTTTTTAAACGCCATGATAATATCGGCATTTTTTATGGAATGTAACTTATGTGCAATGACAATAATTGTTTTTCCTTCACGGGAAAGATCATCAATTAATTTTTTGATTACCAGCTCGGACTCAGAGTCTAAAGCCGAAGTAGCCTCGTCTAAAATGATTACTTCCGGATCTTTGTATAAGGCTCTGGCAAACGCAATTCGCTGGCGTTCCCCACCGGATAAATTCGCTCCGAATTCGCCTAAATAGGTGTCAAAACCATTCGGTAAAGATTCAATAAAATCGTAAGCACCAACTTTTTTACTCACATCAATGATGCGTTCCATATCCGGATTTTGCTCTCCAATGGCAATGTTGGAAATAATAGAACCGTCAAACAACTCTACATTTTGCGGAACAGTAGTGATCAGCTTGTTTATACTGTCTTTGGTGATATATTTTAAGTCATAATTACCAACAGATATCTTACCGTCTGTAGGATAATAAATACTCTGGATCAACGAGGCAATGGTACTTTTACCGCTTCCGCTTTCTCCTACAATCGCCGTGAACTTCCCTTTCGGGATCTTAAGGTTCAATTCTTTGAAGGTGTTTCTTCCAATTTCATAAGAGAAATCAACATTCTTAAATTCGATATCACCAAAATTGTTTTTGTTCAGGTTTACATTCGCATCGGTTTTCTCCGTATCCAGATCCATGATGCCAAACAAACGGTCGGCGGCAATCATTGCATTCTGAATGGCAACGTTGGTTCCGATCAGCTGGGAAGCCGGACCGGTAAAATAACCGATTACCGAATAGAAGGAGAACAATTCCCCCGGAGTGATCTGCCCGTCAATAGCATAATGTGTACCGGCCCAAAGCAGGATTACCGTAAATATTCGGGAAACGAATTCGGTAGAAACCCTGGAGAAAATGTTGTTGATCCCGGAAGCATAGATACTTTTCAATAAATCAATGAAGCGTAATTCGGTTTTGTTTTTCGAGAAATCTTCAAGAGATAAACGTTTAACGGTTCCGATGTTTTTAATGGATTCTACCAACTGCGATTCAAGCATCGCATTTTTTTCCATTACCTGGCGTTCCACTTTTTTATTCAGGTTGTTGACAATAAAATAGATAATGATATATACCGGAATAATTAAAGAAACAATCAATGCCAGCTTCCAGTAATAGGTATACATGAAAATGAACGAAAAGATCACGATCAGGATATTTACCGAAATACTTAAAGCCGTTTCATTGATCAATAATCGGATTTTTACCGCATCGCCGATTCTGGACATAATTTCCCCGATTCGCATTGTATCAAAGAACTTTTGCGGCATGGTAAACAAATGCTTGTAATACCCCAGGATTAACCGGGAATCGATTTGCTGACTTGTTTTGAGCAGGAAGAAATCTTTTAAGGCACCAAAGGCAAACTGTAAAACCAGACAGCCCAATACAATAACACTCATCAGGTTTAACAGGCTCTTGTTACCGCTAACCAGCACAAAGTCGGTGATCTTTTCAACATAAATCGACATGGAGAAACCGAGCAGCGTATAGATCACGGCACCTATAAAGGCCTGGATCAGGATGTATTTGTGCGGTTTTAACAGAAACATGATTCTTTTCATGTTCGAAATTTTCTCATTTCTCTCTTTGAAGATATCTTCATCCGGAATTAAGATCAGAAAATACTCTGTTGAGATTTGTTTGAACTCTTCGTATGATTTTTTCTCAATTTTCCCGGAAGCAGGATCCATCACCTGGATGTATTTATCCGTTACTTTATAGATAACCACATAGTGTGGGAATTCATGCTCTTCATGCTTTACAATCACGTGGGCAATGGCAGGAAGCGGAATATCTTTAATGCTCTCAAAGGAAGCTTTTACGCCTTTTGCCAGAAACCCTAATTTAATGGCCGCTTCACGCAATCCCAGAAGAGTAGTTCCTTTTTGACTGGTACTGGCATATTGTCTTATTCTGGAGATTGGTAAACTCAGATTGTAATGTTCGGCAATTGAAGCCAGGCAAGTGGCACCGCAATCACTGAAGTCATGTTGTTTTATTGCTATTTTACTCATTTTTTGATACTGTTATAAGGGTTTAACCAATCTTCTATTTCGTCAAATAATAACTGGAACATACTTCTCTTTGTTAAGAAAAAGCGACTTGTTAATGTCATTCCTTTTTTCAATCTGCCTTCCGAACCGTTTCTCAGGTAAAGGCTTTTCTTTGCGATCGAGCTTCTGATTTTGTAAACCGGAGTGTCGCCAATGAAAACAACATCTTTTCCGACATCAATGATCTTTCCGGTTGCAAAACCCCATTGGTTCGAATTATAGGCATCAATCTGGTATTTTACATGTTCTCCCTCTTTTATAAATCCGATATCGGAAGGCGATACATACGTTTCCACAACAATATCCTTATCGGGAGAAATTTCAGCAATAACAGTTCCCGGAGAAACAATACTTCCTTTGTTGATTCCCTGTACATTTAACAGCTCACCGCTGATGGGAGCAATCAAAACATAGGTTTTCTCTTCTTCACGAAGCTGGTTGGAATTGGAGTTAATATTGTTAACCGACTGGTTGTAATCCGTTAGCTGTTTTTGCCAGCCCAATTCGGCCTGTTTGATGATGTTGACCCTGTCGTTTTTTAGTTTATTCAGTTCCAAAAGCGTTTTTTCATATTCTGCTTTGGCGATGATTTGCTTGTTGTAAAGACGGTCGGCACGGTCAAATTCGGCCTGAGAGGTTTTGATCACCACATCAATATTAAAAAGCTCCTGCTCGTGTTTTAAATACTCCTTTTTATATTGCTCTGTTTTTAGCGAACCGTAATTTCTTTTCAGCAGGTTTTTTAAATCAGTAATATAATCCTGGTACTCGTTTGTCTGAACATTATTCAAACGGCCTTTCTCCTGGATGATCTTATGGTCGATGATAAGAAGGGTGTCACCGGCATTTATTTTTCGGTTTTCTTCAAGGCTGGAAAAAAGAACTTTTCCATTTGCCGGAGCATAAAGAGATGCTTTTTTCTCCTGCGGGATAATCTGACCTCTGCTGGTTGTATACAAATCAACATAAATAAAAGGCAGCGCAATGATCAATCCGAACAGGGAAATGAAAATAGCCCAAAAAATAACATTCGTTTTTTTACTGTGTTTTGCAATGTGATATTCTACAGTACTCTTTAGAATATCTTCTGGAAAAATGTTTTGGTCGTTCATGGCGATATTAAGTTTTAAGAGTTTGACTTAACTGACCTTTTCGCTTAAAAAATTCAGTATACATAATCGTGTGGGTTTTGATTCAAAACAACGAAGAATGTATAACGTGTACAACTTAAGTAACCCGAATTTTATAAAAAATGAGTGGTTTTTAAGGGTTTAATGTATTGTAAATGAAGCATTTGTGTTTTAAATGCTTTTGAAAAAGGTGGGAGCAGGCATTGCGCAGAAAATAGCCTGAAATGACGTGAAAAATGAAAATTCTGCCATAGACGTCGCTGCTAAAAAAGAAAGATTTTAGCGCAGAAAAGTGGTCTTTTGAAAAATTAAATGGGAAGTTTGTTCAATTGTTCTTCGATTTTTTCGAAGACTTTTTTGATGGGTTTGGATTCTTTAAAGCGGTAACCGATAAAAAAATCAAAGCCAATACGGGTATTAATGAACTCGGTATTTAAGTCATTTATATAATTGAAATTTCTGTAATTGGCTTTAATGCCGGAAAAGAAATTACTGTTGTTAAAGCCAAGGGCAAGATTGGCATCGATATTAAAATTAAGTCCCCGCGACTTTTGTTCCAGTTCCTGATTGTTTTGGTTGTTTAAATAAAAATTGTTGGAATAGTTATATCCTAAACCGGGATGAAATCCTGCTGTTGCAAACCATTTTTTATCCAAAACCACATTGTACATATAACCGGCCTGAATGATAAGATCATAAGAGTAGATTTTATCAATAAACAGTTTGGTCGTATTTTCGGCATTGGTTTCTAACGTATTGTAGGCATAGTATAAACTCGGAATAAAAGTTCCTACGCTTTTCATCTGCCGTTCCGTTTGGGATTCATAAGCGCGGTACGAAAAGTTACGGTTGACAATAAAGAACGTCTTGCCGCCATAGGTGTTGACCTTCATTCGGGGGTAAGCCTCGATCAGCTCGTCATTATCAGGGGAAACAAGGTAGTAACCCTGTACATTCTTATAAATGATTTCCTGCCGCAACCGGTCGGAATAGAAAAACTTAAAGCCCAGATCCAGGATCAGTGTATTGCCTTTAATGGAATTGTCATTATTACCGGGGAAAAAACTGGGCGAAAAAGACACGGTAACCCCTAAAAACTTATAATCAAATGAAAAACGGAGTTTGAAAATCTCGTTTGGAATAAATTTGTTCTCCGATTTTTCTTTTACTTTACGAATATAGATATTGCTGATATCGGAGTCGATATTCAGCCTGCAAATCATTTTATTAGAGTAATCAACGCGATAAGTCGTATCATATTTTTGCTTAACTTCCTGATAGATAGAATCGTTTTGGGAAAAAGCAAAAGTTGATAGCAGTATTAAAATTCCGATGAAAAAAAACTTTTTCGGACTCATCGGTCGGGGACTGAGTTTTTTATAGTGAAAAATGGCATTAATTACTAAAGCGCTGCAAGTTACGAAAAACTAATTTAGCCAGTCAACAGGTTTTTCCAAAACAGTCAGTAACCTGGCTTCTTCACTTCCTTCTTCCGGATGATGGTCGTAAACCCATTGCACATGCGGCGGCAAACTCATTAAAATACTTTCGATTCTGCCGTTGGTTTTCAATCCGAATAAGGTGCCTTTGTCGTGAACCAGATTAAATTCTACATAACGGCCACGGCGTATTTCCTGCCAGGTTCTGTTTTCGGCAGTATATTCCAGGTCTTTTCGCTTTTCCACTATAGGCACATAAGCCGATACAAAACTATTACCCACTTCGGTTACAAAATCGTACCAGTTTTCCATAGACATGGATTCGGTTGCTTTGCAATGGTCAAAGAAAAGACCGCCGATACCTCTGGCTTCATTTCGGTGTGCGTTCCAGAAATAGGTGTCACACTGTTGTTTGTATTTTGGGTAGAACTCAGGATTGTGTTTGTCGCAGGCCGTTTTGCAGGTCTGGTGAAAATGGATCGCATCTTCTTCAAACAAATAATAAGGCGTCAAGTCCTGTCCGCCACCAAACCATTGGTTGATAACGTTTCCGTCTTTATCATACATTTCAAAATAGCGCCAGTTCGCATGCACTGTCGGAACCATAGGATTCTTAGGATGGATAACCAGACTTAATCCGCAGGCAAAAAAATCAACATCGCCTACATTAAAGTAAGCTTGCATTGCTTGTGGCAACAGACCATGAACGGCAGAAATATTAACACCACCTTTTTCAAATACATTTCCATTCTCGATTACGCGTGTTCTTCCGCCGCCGCCTTCCGGACGTTCCCAGATATCCTGGTGAAAAACGGCTTTTCCATCGGCTTTTTCAAGAGCTGCGGTTATGGTATCCTGAAGATGCTGTATGTAGGTGTAAAATTTCTCTTTCATTTTGTGTATAGGAATTAGAGCTTATAGACGAGCATCAAACCGCCTCTATAAGGAATTAATTCTCCGCTTTTATTGTATTTTTCGGCACCGTCAAGGCGCTCATGTGTTGTCATGGTATAGCCTTTGTAAAAACCTAAATGAGAACCGCCGCCCAGAAATAGCTCCAGGTTAAAACGGTCGCTTAATTTGTACTGGTAACCAACGGTCGCCCCGAACATTACACCAAGACCTTCCTGGTAATAATCGGTATGCCAGTACTCCCATTTCTGGATTTTATACATACTGCCGCCAATGTGGGCACCCACAAAAAAACCGTCATTGATCGCTTTGGTATAATAACGGACTTCCGGAAAAACCAGTACAAATTCCATAGGGCCACCCTTAACCGATTTCCAGAACGATGCCGTAACATCAAACTGAAAGGTCATTTTCGGACCTATTTTTGTTTCGATACCAAAATTAGGAATGGCCGCAAAGGCGGTCACTACATTTCCTTTGATGCTTGTTTGACTGTAAGCAAAGAAGCTTACAAACAGGAATACGAAACAGAGTCTGGTTTTAATGCCCATGGAGGGTTTTATTTTTGGTTATATTCTTTTACGGCTTCGATAAATGCTTTGGCATGATCGACAGGAATATTCGGTAAAATTCCATGCCCTAAATTTACAATATATTTGTCTTTTCCAAACGCATCGATCATTTCGTGTACCATCTTTTTGATCGTTGGAATAGGCGATAACAAACGGGAAGGATCAAAGTTTCCTTGTAACGTAATGTTGCCACCCGTTAAATAACGGGCATTTTTCGGAGAACAGGTCCAGTCTACTCCCAGGGCGGAAGCCTTACTTTTTGACATTTCATTCAGGGCAAACCAGCAACCTTTTCCAAAAACAATCACTTCCGTATGCGGTGCCAGTGCTTCTACAATCTGGTTGATATAGCGCCATGAAAATTCCTGATAATCTGCCGGAGATAACATTCCGCCCCAGCTGTCAAAAACCTGAACGGCATTTACACCGGTTTTTACCTTTTCAATTAAATAAGCAATAGTAGTATCGGTAATTTTCTGCAATAGGGCGTGAGCGGCTTCCGGCTGTGAAAAACAGAATCCTTTAGCAGTATCAAAGCTCTTAGAGCCTTTTCCTTCCACAGCATAGCAGAAAATAGTCCATGGTGAACCGGCAAAACCAATAAGCGGTACTTCGTCATTCAGCATTTCTTTGGTTAACGTAATGGCGTCCATTACATAACCTAAGCTTTCCTGGATATTCGGGATGAATACTTTTTCCACATCGGCAGCGGTACGAATAGGATTCGGAAGGATAGGACCTAAATTATCTTTTAGTTCCACATCAATTCCCATAGCCTGCGGAATAACCAGAATATCGGAAAATAAAATGGCAGCATCCGGTTTTACAATACGAATGGGTTGAACGGTTATTTCAGCAGCTAATTCCGGAGTTTTACAACGGGTGAAAAAATCATATTTGTCCCGTAAAGCTCTGAATTCCGGTAAATATCTCCCGGCCTGACGCATCATCCATACCGGTGGTCTTTCTACAGTTTCTCCTTTTAAGGCTCTTAAAAATAAATCGTTCTTTATCATATTGCTACGTTATTTTGCGGACTTGCTTTTGCGGTGCGAAAAGCAAAATTCCGTTTTATTTTTTTAATCTGAATATATTGACAATTTTGTCGTTGTAAATATTGGTGTCTTCCCATTCCATGCCAATAGCGGTAGCCACTTGTTCGGAAAGCATGTCGGAAGGACTTATTAACGCAATCAGGGAACCGGCTTTAAGGGTTTTGAAAGCATATTCCTTACATTTTAGTGCGGCTTCTTCGGCATATCCTTTATGCTGAAATTTGGGCAATAAGGAAAAAGCCAGCGCAATCTCTGTACTATTATTATAATCGAGAACCAATAAACCACATTGTCCTACAAATGCCTTGGTTTTCTTATCGGTTAAAACATGCATACCGCCCGATTTATTGTCATAGCGGGAAAACTGTTCTTCAAACCACTGTTTGCAGGCTTCTTCCGGTGATAAAGCGGCATTCCAAAGCTCGTTGCTTTCCGGATCTTTGTAAAAAGCCAGCCAGGTATCAAAATCGGAAGGATTCAGTTTCCGAAAAAGCAAGCGTTCCGTTTCCAGATTTTCTAACAGATAGTCCATGGCGTTATTGCTTATAATGATTAATGCACTGAATTATGGTGTTTTCAATTGTGGGCTGATTGGCAATGACAATGTTTTTGGTAATAGTATCAAGTGCTTCTGCAGTAGTGGTACCAATGCAAAAGCAGGTTTCGGCAGTAATGGTGTTGTCTTTTAAATAGCTTTCCACACCGGACGGACTGAAAAAAAGGATTCCGTCTGCTTTACTGTTTATTTTATTAGGAGTCAGTATCGTGTTGTAAACATTAACTTCTTTTAGCGGAATATTGGCTTCTTTTAAAGCATCCGGTAAAGTGTCTTTACGCAGGTTGCCGCTAAAAAAGGAATAACTGCCTTTGGGATAAACCAGGGTAATGATCTCCGCCAGATCGGAAGCATATCCGGTATAGGCAATTACTTTAAAACCGTTTTCTTCCAATAATGCTTTGGTTTTTAAACCAACGCAAAAAACATCTTTCTGTTTTAGCTCAGCTACCTCAGGGTGTTGTAACACACTGTGAACTGCATTCTGACTGGTGAAAATCAGGTATTCCTGAAGCTGATTCAGATCAAAAGCAATGGTTTCTGTTTTGATGAAATCGGATTCCACAACCGTGAAACCGGCATTCAGTAAAAATTGCTTCTGATTGGGAAGTAGTTTTTTGGTGGAAAGTATACGTGTCGTATCCGGCATTATTGCTGTAATGTTTTTTTAATGGCAGCCATTAATTCGTTACCGCCATTGTTAAGTATTTCCTGAGCACTGTTTTTCCCAAGATCGTGGTATTCTTTTACAGGAACAGTCGTTTTAATGTCCCGTTTCTCTTTTCCGTCAAGGGAAAATAAAACCCCTTCAAAAGAAATGATATCGTTGGCTATCGTTGCCAATGCGCCTATAGGTGCGGTACAGCCGCCTTCCAGTTCCCGTAGAAACTGGCGTTCAATATGGGTACAGATTTCTGTTTCGCTATGATTTAATTTGGCTACGGCTTCTTTGCAGAAAGCATCGTTTTCCATCGCCACAACCACCATGGCGCCTTGTGCAGGTGCAGGAACCATCCAGTCTAAATCGATATAGGTTTCGGGTTTCAAATTGATGCGCTCCAGTCCGGCAGCGGCAAAAACAGCTCCGTTCCAATTGTTGTCCTGGAGTTTTTGCATCCGGGTGTTCACGTTGCCGCGTAAATCGACAACTTCGTGTGACGGGTATTTGTGTAGCCATTGCGCTTTTCGGCGAAGGCTTCCGGTTGCAATGGTTCCGGTACCGTTAAGGAAATCCTGATTTCCTTTGTGTACCAATATATCTAAAGTGTTTGCTCTTTCTAAAACAGCCGCCTGTACAATGCCCTGAGGCAAAGCTGTCGGCACGTCTTTCATGGAGTGAACGGCAATGTCCACTTCTCCTTTAATCATGGCAATGTCCAGTGTTTTGGTGAAAATACCGGTAATGCCCAATTCATATAAAGGTTTGTCAAGAATAATATCGCCGGTCGATTTTACTGCGATGATTGCGGTTGTATATCCTAAATCGTTTAGTCTTTTTTCAACGGTGTGAGCCTGCCATAAAGCGAGTTCGCTGTCACGCGTTCCAATGCGTATTGTTTTATTCATCTTTTGCAGTTTCTATCTGAAAAATTTTCTCAATCCACTCGATACTTTCATCAACCATGGTATTGTTGTCTTTCAGGTGATTGGCAAAATGAGTAGTTATTTTTTGAATGATGCGGGTACTGATGATCTCAGCCTGCTCTTCATCAAAATTGTTTATTTTTTTACGTTGAAAATTCAGTTCACTTTCTTTAATCGTGTTGAGTTTTTCTTTTAACGCATGAATAGTTGGTGCAAATTTCCGGGCTTTTGTCCAGCTGATGTATTCTTCTTTGATCTCTTCAATGATCGCTTCGGCAGCCGGGATGTGTTTTTTTCTGTTTTCCAGTGTTTCATCCGTCATTTGCGAAAGATGATCCATGTGAACCAGACTGATGCCTTCCAGCTCTTTTACATTTTCATTTACATTTTTAGGAATAGACAAATCTAAAATCAGCAAAGGCTTTTTAAGATTCAGGATTGCTTTGTCAATGGTTGGATTCTGAGCACCTGTGGCAACTACCAAAACATCGGCTTTTTGAATTTCAAGCTGCAAATCGGCATAATCCTTTACAATCAGGTTAAACTTGCCGGCAATTCTCTCTGCTTTATCTTTGGTCCGGTTAATCAGCGTAATGTGATCGTTTTTAGTGTGTTTTACTAAATTCTCGCAAGTGTTGCGGCCTATTTTCCCAGTTCCGAACAATAAGATATTCTTGTTGCTGATCTCGGGAACATTGTTCATAATATATTGTACCGCTGCAAAAGAAACGGAAGTAGCACCGGAACTGATCTCGGTTTCGTTTTTAATACGCTTGCTGGCTTGAATAACGGCATTTACCAAACGCTCTAAAAAATTATTAACCAGGTTCTGTGCTTTGGAATCAATAAAAGAATTTTTAATCTGACTGATAATTTCGAAGTCACCTAAAATCTGGCTGTCCAATCCGGTTCCCACGCGAAACATGTGGTTGATCGCCTCGCTGTTTTTGTAAACATAAGCTACTTTTTGAAAATCTTCAATAGTACCCTGACTGTTTTCACAAAGTAACTTTATTAACTGGAAAGGATGCTGGGCAAAACCGTAAATTTCAGTTCTGTTACAGGTAGAAGTAACGATTAAGGTTTCCAGACCTTCGTTTTTTGCTTGTATCAATAAGTCGTTTTTTGCCTGAGTGTCAAGGCTAAACTTTCCTCTTATCTCGGCATCCGCTTTCTTGTAACTCAATCCAACTGCATAAAATGTTGGATGCTTCGATATCGTATTATTTCCCATTCTTTACACTTTAATCTAAAGTTAAACAAAAGTATTACTATCTATACTATAAAAATAACGCTCAAAGGACTTTTTGTATCGCTCCAAGATATTTTAAACTAAAATATGTTTGTCAACATAAATTCTTTTAAATTTGCACTGAAATCAACACCTTACAATTTATTTATTTGGAATTATTCTAAATAAACAAAATAAAAGGCTTTGAAGATACTTACGAAAAAATACCGCTATGGGTTCTCAAGAAGAAATAAAAATTGAAGAAGATTTTTTTTTAATTCGTTTTCAGAATGATACGAATGACGTCGTTAAATTCGAACGTCATGTAGGTATGGGGCTTATTCAGTTTCATTTTGGATTGAAAGGAAAAGCAAAGTTTTTGTTTAATCAGGGAAACTATGCGCTGGATCTGGTAGAAGAAAAATCCTTACTGTTGTACAATCCCCAAAAAGAACTGCCGTTACATTTAACGATTGAACCCCATTCCTGGGTGGTTTCGGTACTGATTTCCATTAAAAAATTTCATGCCTTGTTTTCTTCCGAAGCCGAATATATCCCGTTTCTGAGTGATGAAAACAGGGATAAAAAATATTATAAGGAAGAAAATATCAGCCCTTCGATGGCTATCGTATTGAACCAGGTTTTCAATTACAACTTAAACGCTTCCATTAAAAACCTGTATTATAAAGGAAAAGGATATGAACTGTTAAGCTTATTTTTTAACCGTAGTGAAGACCCGGATGCCGAACAATGCCCGTTTTTAATAGACGAAGAAAATGTCTTAAAAATCCGGAAAGCAAAAGATATCGTACTTGCTAATATGGCAGAACCGCCCGGATTGCAGGAATTGGCCGATCAGGTGGGATTAAACCTGAAAAAGCTGAAAATGGGATTCAAGCAGATTTATGGCGATTCGGTATACAGTTTTCTGTTCGACTATAAAATGGAATATGCCCGGAAACTGCTGGACAGCGGTTCCTATAATGTAAATGAAGTAGGTCTGAAAATCGGCTACAGCACAGCAAGCCATTTTATTGCTGCTTTTAAAAAGAAATTCGGTACCACACCAAAAAAATATCTGATGTCTATTAATATAAACTCTTAAAGAGTATCTATTTTAGCTATTGAAGTATTCAAAAAAGAAATTAATATCAACCTGGAAACAAAAAGCAAGTAAATAAATTTGCGAAAAAAATTTATGAAAGGAGTATTGTTAGTAAACTTAGGTTCGCCCGAAAGTCCTGAACCAAAAGATGTAAAGCCATATTTGGATGAGTTCTTAATGGATAAATATGTTATTGATGTCCCTTTTTTATTAAGAGCCTTACTGGTGAGAGGGATTATCTTAAGAAAACGCCCGGAGCGTTCTGCCGAAGCCTATAAAAAAATATGGTGGGAAGAAGGATCTCCTTTAGTGGTAATTTCCAAAAGAGCCCATAAAAAAGTACAGGATAAAGTAGCTGTTCCGGTTGCTTTGGCAATGCGATACGGCAATCCGTCGATCCTGAAAGGATTACAGGAGTTGGCAGACAAAGGGGTTACGGAAGTCATGCTGTTCCCGCTTTATCCGCAGCATGCCATGGCTTCGACCACTACAATTCTGGTCCTGGCGGAAGAACTGCGTCAGAAACATTTCCCGCAAATGACGTTTACCATAGTTCCGGCATTTTACAATAAAAAAGACTATATCCAGAACTTGGCCGATTCGATAAAGAAACATCTGGAAGGATTTGAATACGATCATTTGTTATTCTCCTATCACGGTATTCCGGAGCGCCATGTCCGTAAAACAGATGTAACCAAATCACACTGTAAAATAGACGGATCCTGCTGCAATACGCCATCACCGGCACATGAATTCTGTTACCGTCACCAGTGTTATGAAACCACGCGTCAGGTAGTGGAACTTTTAAACCTGCCGAAAGAAAAATACAGCCAGACATTTCAGTCCCGTCTTGCAGGGGACAAATGGCTGGAGCCATATACCGATGTTGAAATCAACAAAATGCCGGAAAAAGGCATAAAAAACCTGGCAGTAGTTACGCCGGCATTCGTTTCCGACTGTCTGGAAACATTGGAAGAAATCGCCATGGAAGCCAACCACCAGTTTAAAGAACACGGCGGGGAAAACTTCTTAGCCATCCCGTGCCTGAATGACGATGATAACTGGATTGAAACGATGAGTAACTGGATTAAAGACTGGTCTAAAAACTAATACCTTCTAAATGGAAGAATATTATAATTATATAAAATCCCTGCATCTCATCTTTGTTATAACATGGTTTGCAGGGCTTTTTTATATCGTCCGCCTGTTTGTTTATCATGCGGAAGCAAAAGACAAACCTTCGCCGGAAAAAGAAATTCTGATCAAGCAATACCAGCTGATGTCCTACCGGTTGTGGTATATCATTACCTGGCCGTCGGCAATTTTAGCCAGTATTTTTGCCTTCTGGATGCTGTTTTTTACCACCCTGGGCAATGCGTGGCTCAAAATGCCCTGGATGCATGTAAAACTGGGATTTGTTTTCCTGCTTTACCTGTATCATTTAAAATGCCATCAGATTTTTAAGCAATTACAGCGAAATGAAATCCGGCACACCTCCGCTTTTTTCAGAATATGGAACGAAGGAGCCACGATTATACTTTTTGCAGTGGTTTTTTTAGTAATTTTAAAAGATGCCCTGAATTGGATTTACGGCGTAATCGGAATTTTCTTATTTTCGATTCTGCTAATGTTAGGCTACAGGCTTTACAAACGAATCCGGGAAAGAAACCAGTCATAGATGTTTAAAGATTTTAAAATAACCCAATTATCGTTACAGGTCAGGATTTTTTTCTCCATGATTTTCCTTACGCTGATTGCGTCTGTTTTGATCGCTACGGTTTCCATTTACCAGTTCCGTAAAGAAGCCCGTATTTACCATCAGGACCGTCTGGAACGAAAAGAAGATGCCATTACGCAGCACATCAATTATATTCTTTCTACCACGACCTATCCGCTAACCACGGAAAATTTACCGCTAATCTTTAAAGACAAGATCCAGGAATTGGCCAATATCCATGCGCTGGAAATCAATATCCATGATTTGAAAGGAAACCTGCTGATTTCTTCCAAAGGGAATTTTTCAATTGACAGCCTGGCAAGGCCCATTTCGCCGATTATCTTAAAAATTATACAGTCGTCTGCAAGCAAACGATTTGTCGACTTGCGCCAGATAGACGGACAGCGCTACCGCTCGTCCTATAGCTATTTAAAAGACACCAAATTCAAGCCGCTCGGGATCTTGAATCTTCCGTATGCCGAAGAAACCAGCTTTTATGAAAATGAAGTAAAAAACTTCCTGATCCGCTTCGGGCAGGTTTACTTTTTTATGTTGCTCACGTCTATCATGCTGGCTTATTTCCTGTCCAGTTATATTACCAAATCACTACAGGCCATCAGTGAACGAATCTACGATACCCGCTTTAATAAAAAGAACGAGAAGATTCCGCTGGAAGCCTCCAGCAGCAAAGAGATCAATTCCCTGATTATCGCCTATAACGGAATGGTGGACAAACTGGAAGAAAGTGCCGAGAAGTTGGCGCAAAGCGAAAGAGAACAGGCCTGGCGGGAAATGGCAAAACAGGTGGCACATGAAATCAAAAATCCGCTAACGCCGATGCGTTTGACCGTACAGAGCTTTCAGCGAAAATTTGATCCGAACGACCCGAATGTAAAACAAAAAGTAGAAGATTATTCCAAAACCCTGATTCAGCAGATCGATACGATGAGTTCGGTAGCCTCTGCTTTTTCCAATTTTGCATCAATGCCGGCACAGCAAAACGAAACGATAAACCTGGTTGCGATCGTACAGCTGGCTTTGGAAATCTTTAATGAATACTATATTTATTTTGAAGCGGATGAAGCGGAGATCATCACAAAAATAGACCGGACACAACTGATCCGGATCATCACCAACCTGGTTAAGAATGCCATTCAGGCAATACCGGAAAATGAGCCGGAACCTAAAATTGAAGTAAAAGTTTACAGGGAAAACAACAATGCTAAAATTATTGTTAAAGACAATGGGGTGGGGATCAGTATGGAAAATAAAAATCGTATTTTCGAACCGAAATTTACCACCAAAACCAGCGGCATGGGATTGGGATTGGGAATCATTAAAAATATTGTAGAAAATTATCACGGCACCATTACGTTTCAGAGCGAGAAAGGAAATGGAACAACATTTTTGGTGACGCTGCCTATAATCAACACATAAACATTACAACATCATGAACTACGAAAACATTTTAATTGAAAAAGAAAATGGGATAGCGGTTATTACCATTAACCGTCCTACCAAACTGAATGCCCTTAACAAAGCTACAATTGAAGAGCTGCACAAAGCTTTTAAAGCAGAAAACGACGACAAATCGGTAAAAGTGATTATCATTACAGGAAGCGGGGAAAAAGCATTTGTAGCCGGAGCGGATATTTCAGAGTTTGCAAACTTTTCAATTAAAGAAGGAGGAAGACTGGCAGCGCAGGGACAGGAAATGCTTTTCGATTTTGTTCAGAATTTAGAGACTCCGGTTATTGCAGCCGTTAACGGATTTGCTTTAGGCGGCGGATTGGAACTGGCTATGGCCGCACATTTCAGAGTAGCTTCAGAGAATGCCAAAATGGGATTGCCGGAAGTTTCCTTAGGAGTAATTCCGGGTTATGGCGGAACACAGCGTTTGCCGCAATTAATAGGAAAAGGACGTGCGATGGAAATGATCATGACCGCCGGAATGATTGATGCACAAACAGCATTAAACTACGGATTGGTAAACCATGTGGTAACGCAGGAAGAATTACTGGATTTTGTAAAAGGAATTGCCGGTAAGATCACCAAAAATTCGAGTGTTGCTATCGGAAAAGCGATCCAGTCTGTTAATGCCAATTATGAAGAAGGCGTAAACGGGTATCATACAGAGATCCGTTCTTTCGGAGAATGTTTCGGAACAGAAGATTTTAAAGAAGGAACAACAGCATTTCTTGAAAAAAGAAAAGCCGTATTTTCGGGAAAATAAAAAGTAAATACCAGAAAGCAAAAGTCCTTATCCAAATCGATAAGGACTTTTTTTATTTTTTGGAGACATAATCTTTTATCGGAATATCTTTAATGATCACATCCGATAAAACCGCCTGGCCGTCTTTTATATGTACCAGTGCATAAGTGGGATAGGTAATCGTGTCGTTTTGCTGTTCCCGGTAAGCGACTTCTGCGTCATAGGCCTTGCCTTCTTCCATATAATAGGTGTTGAACGGTAAATTAAAATAAACCTTTCCTCTGAAGGCATAGTTCACTTTGGCAACCACAAAGTCATCTTTGGTATCGTTCCGTTTTACTTTGGAAACGCTTTTAATGGCCGCAAATCCCTTTTGATCCCGGGTCAGATACAGGTATATTTTATCGGAACCTTCCCAGATGCTGTCCGTCGAAGGAAATGAATTCAGGTTGTAATTCAGGGAAATATACTTGCCAACAAAAGGATTGTTAGGGTCAACGGGAGCCGTTTTGAATTTGTAGACCGTTCCGTTTTTAAGGATTTCCTGATTCTTAAAAATCATAGACGCCGGGACAATGATTTGTACCAAAGCCACCAGACCAAAAAGCAGTAATAAATGTTTGGTTTTCATAAGAGCCTATTTTTTGGTTTTCTGTAATAAGAGATAATTTGCCGAGAAAAAACCGGCACCTACGAGTATAAACAGCAGGCCTCTGATAATAAAAGACATATTGGTGTCGAAGAAGCGGCAGATAATCAGGGTGGTAATAATTAATAAACCGTAATTCAGGATGGTGAAATTGAAACGGGTTGCCCCGATTTTTACCATATAGGCACCCATTAGCAGCACTAAAAGATTGGTCAGCACAATTCCTGCAATTGAGTGGGCCAGTCCTAAAAGGAAAATGCCGCTAAAAACCAGGAAAATAAGCTGGAATCCGTTAACCTCTTTATAAGATTTTTGTTGTTTTACGGTTAGCCAGAGTACGCCGGCAGCGGCACATTGCAGCAATACTAACAGTCCGAAATCCTTATAATTAAAATCTTTTTCAAAATAATAATTTGTCCAAAACCATTTCGAACTCAAAACGATAGCCAGTATAGTCGTTCCGATGGTTCCGATCAGCAGGTAGCCGTTTTTAATAAAGCTGTGCGCTTTGAGAAAGGACAGTTTGCCGGTATTGTAAAACAAACCGAATAAAGTTATGTACATTAAAAAGCCCAGCTGGGAAGAACTGCTGAAAAAAGTCCCCAGTGTTATGGTAAAACTGAATGGCAGGAGCCAATGAAATACAGCGGTGATATTTCCTCCGGCATGCTCTTTACACAGCTGAAAATAATGTGGAAGGAACAAAAGGATAAAAACCAGATAAAACCACGGATACGATCCGTCACTATAGCCGGCCACCGCGCCGTAGTAGGTGGTGAAAACCAGATGCAGCAAGGCTAAAGCATTGGATTTTAAAAGGTAAATCAGCGGCAGGCAAAGCAATGTCCAGGTGAAGAGATAGTTGCCCAAATCCCCGGGAGTATGATAGATCTGGCTAATCAGTGCGATGGCGGTGCCAACCGAAAAGAAAAGAAAGGTTCCGGTTATTTCTTTCCAGACAGCACTTTTCTTTTGCAGGATCGCATAGCCGGTAAAAAACTGGCTGATCAGCAATGGCAAAAAGGCTAGGAATACTTTGACGCCTTTGGGGAAATTATCCCAGTTGTGCGCAAAAATCAGGATGATGCCTAAGCCAACCAGAATAGCACCCAGAACGCCAAAAATGGTCAAAAGGCTATTGGTTTTAGTATCCGGTCTGGATTGATAATAGTGTTCAATGGCTTGGGCGGTTTCGGGAGTGATAACCTGTTCCCGCACTAATTTCGGAAGCTCTTTCAGGATTTTGGAACTCATAACAGCTTGGATTTACTACTAAAATACGTTTTTAATCGGAATGTTATTGCTTTACAGGCCGGAATGAATACCATTAGTTTTCGCTTTCGGCTAATTTTAAATCACGGGTATTTTTCTGAACCGTAATCGCAGCGAACAAACTCAGTACAAATGCCATTCCAAAAAAGCCTTTTTCGCTTAATAGTAAATCGGCATTCCACAAGCCGATGATTAAGAGTGTGATGGAAGCGATCATCGAAAACCAGCTGATGCCATAATAAATTTCGGTAACCGGGATGCCTTCCATTTTATCGCGGACACTTTTCTGAACGGAGATAACCGAGAACAAACCGAAAAGCAGTATCGTAAAATAATATCCTTTTTCGTTCAATTGCATTGTAGCGTTAAAAAGTCCGATGCAGAATGAAACAATACCGGTCAATAAAACGATCCACGAAGCGCCAACGAACGCATTACTGGGTTTTTGCAGCGAAGGTTTCGTTTCCTTGTTGTGTTGTTTTGTTGCGGTTTCTACTGTTGCTGATGTTTTGAAATTTTCCATAATTATTTTGTTTTTGATAAGGCAAAATTCAGGCAAAAAAGAAAATGTAAAAAATCAATATTTATAAAAAACTGACGATATAAATTCTATTTAATATCTTTAGTGTCTAAAAAAAGTAAAGCGATGAATGCGGTTTCCGGAATTATAAATATTCTTTCGAATACTGAAAAGGAAGAATTTATTGGCTATCTGAAAAAGAAAAACAAACGGCATGATACTAAAAATATACAGCTTTTCAGTTTGTTAAAAACTGACGATATAAAAAAGGAAATAGTTGCAAAAGAAAACAAACAGGCGTTGTATGCATTGCGCAAACGGTTGTATCAGAACCTGATTGAATTTATTGGCAACAAGCGTTTTGAAAGCGATACTTCAGAAGAAAGGGTTATTGTTAGGCTTATTATTGTTTGCCGGGTATTTTTTGAGCACAAACAATATAAGGCGGCTTTTAAGACCTTGCGGATGGCAGAAGAAAAAGCGTTGCAGCTGGAGCGTTTTAACCTGCTGAACGAGATCTATCATACACATATTGAATATGCCCATCTGGATGAAAAAATAACCTTTCCGGAACTGACGGAAAAATACCGGATCAACCAGCAAAAGTTTTTGCAGGAAGAGCAGCTCAATCTGGGATATGCC
Source organism: Flavobacterium sp. UBA4197 (assembly GCF_002379575.1). Lineage (NCBI taxonomy): Bacteria > Pseudomonadati > Bacteroidota > Flavobacteriia > Flavobacteriales > Flavobacteriaceae > Flavobacterium > Flavobacterium sp. UBA4197. The sequence continues at coordinate 88,271 of NZ_DFUB01000017.1, read as the reverse complement.
TTGCTGCGTCATGAGTTGGCTAAAATCAGGGAAGGAGCAGCGGGCTTCGATTTTCAGCAAACGATTTTAAAAACCATTGAGCAGTACAATATTTCACTCAAAGAAATACTTACGTTTAAATCGCTCTACCAGATTTTGTTCATTGCTAATGAATATGCGGCACTGCACAACAATTACCATCAGATTGAACGTTTTGTCGACAAGAGTTATCGTTTTATTTTAACCAAAAAGGAACTGGCAGACAAGCATCTTTTTTACCACATTCACATCCTGTATTTTATGGCAAATGTGCTTTTCAGGAATAAAAAGTTTGAAGCATCCAAAGCCTATCTCGACAGAATGGAAACAGAAATGGGTAAGCAGGACAAGGCATACTACCAGCGATTTTACCTTCGGTTAATGCTACTGCGGTGTCTTAATGAGAACTATTCCGGAAAAGCGGCTGTGGCCATACCGCTGGCAGAACAGGTGTTAAAGGAAACCCGGCATGCGGAAGTTTCGGAAATACTTGATCTGGAGTTAAGCCTGGCGGTGTTTTATTTTCAGCAGCACGATTTAAAAAAAGTACAGCAGCTGTTAAAAGGATTCGGGCATACGGATGCCTGGTATGAGAAAAAACAGGGTGTGGAATGGGCCATTAAAAAGAACCTGATCGAGATCCTGCTTCATATCGAACTGAAAAATATTGATTATGTGTTCTCCCGGTTGAGCAGTTTTAAAAGACGGTATAAAAAATACCTGACGGATGTAAAAGAAGAGCGCGTCCTGATTTTTCTGTCATTAGTAGAAAAATACCTGAACGCGCCCGAATATTTTGTTTCAGCAGCATTTAAAAAGCTGGTGGAGGAATCGTTTCAATGGAAGACTTACCAGGAAGAAGACCTTTTTGTTATGAGCTTCTATGCCTGGCTAAAAGCTAAGATTGAAAAAAGGAACATTTATGACGTTACGTTACAACTGGTCCAAACAGTTTAGCTTATTTTTCACCATCCCATTCCGCATAAAACTGGGAAAGGAAATTTTCCATATAATGATGGCGTTCTGCGGCAATTTTCTTTCCGGTTTCGGTATTCATACGGTCTTTTAAAAGCAACAGTTTTTCATAGAAATGATTAATTGTAGGCGCTTCGGTCTTTTTGTATTCTTCTTTAGACATGTTGAGGTTCACCGGAATATTCGGATTGTGAAGGGCTCTGTTTTTAAAGCCGCCGTAGTTAAAAGCGCGGGCAATACCAATGGCGCCAATAGCATCCAGCCTGTCGGCATCCTGAACGATATCCAGTTCTCTGGAATGGAATTTCTTTTCGAAATTACCGCCTTTAAAAGAAATATTCTCAATGATCCCGATCACATGCTGTATGATGTCTTCCGGGGCATTCTCGCCTTCCAGGAAAGCTCTGGCTACTTTAGGGCCTACCGTTTCATCGCCATTGTGAAACTTGCTGTCGGCCACATCATGCAGCAAAGCACCCAGTTTAACAACGGTAAGGTCGCAGGTTTCGCCCTGTGCGATCAGTAAGGCATTTTTATATACCCGCTCGATATGAAACCAGTCGTGTCCGCCTTCGGCATCTTCCAGTTGTTTTTTTACAAAAAGAATAGTATTGTCAATTAAACTCATAAAGGAATAAAAGTTAAAAATCCTTTCGGTGAGGAAAGGATTTTAGATTACATTATTTTATTAAAGCCGGCTGAACCCATTTGAATACATGAGATTCCGGTGATACCACCATTCGCTCTGCTATTCGGGTCATTCTTCCCGGTAGTTTTGTCAGATAATCACGGGCTTTTTCTGCCTCATCGGTCAAGCCGGTAATTTTTTCCAGTTCCCATTTGTCAATCAGTTTCTGCAGGATATCAACATAATCCATAGCGGTATAAACACCGATACGTTGTGCCGATTCGGAGAATTGCTCGAAAGCAGTTCCGATACGCTCGCCCGATTCACGGATCAAATGCGCCGGCATGGTGATTTTTTGTTTCATCATGTATTGGAATGCCAGCATCATTTCGCTTGGATCAACCTTGAAAATACGGTTTACGAATTCACTGTAGGCATGATGGTGACGCATTTCGTCTCCGGCAATCATTTTACAGATTTTCGATAATTTATGATCTCCGAATTTTTTAGCGATCTGCGCTACGCGATTGTGGGAAACATAGGTCGCCAATTCCTGAAAACTGGTAAAAACAAAGTTCTTATAAGGATCTCTGTCGGTTCCCGGATCAAAACCGTCTGTTATTAAATGCTGCGTGGTAATTTCTACCTCGCGCATGTTAACACGGCCGGATAAATACAGGTATTTGTTTAATAAGTCACCGTGGCGGTTCTCTTCTCCTGTCCAGTGGCGCAACCATTTTGACCATCCGTTGTCCGGATGCTGTGAAACGCCTTCCACATCCATTAACCACGATTCATAAGTGGGTAACGCTTCTTCGGTAATTGTATCGCCTACTAAAACTACCCAGAAATCATACGGTAATTCTTTTGCGATTTCTCTCAACTCTTTTACTTCTTCGAAGAAATTCTCTTCTTCCGAATTGGGCAGCATATCCGAAGGCTGCCATATCTTTTCAATCGGAATCAGATATTGCTCGACGAAATGATCGATGTTTTTTTCCAGAAATTGCATCACTTCCAGACGCACATTTTTTATTGACATAATCTTAATTTTTTATTCCCTGAACCACTGCATTTTCTGTCTTTTCCATTATCTCTTGGAAGGAATGGTCTTTCACGGCTATGGGTTCGTGAATGGTGAATTTTAATTTATTTCCTAATCCCATTGGAAAGGCTCCGAACCGGACCATTTTCCAGGAGTTGTTTATCGATATCGGAACAATATATGCCGATGGGGCATATTTGCATAGAATTTTTAATCCGTTTTCCGAGAACCGTTTCGGCACACCGGTTTTGCTTCTGGTTCCTTCCGGAAAAATAACCGCAGCGCGCTGGTGTTTTTGTATATAATCTGCCAGACTTTTAATGGTTGGCAGGGCTTGTTTCGGGTCTTTTCTATCTATTAAAACGGAACCGCCGTGTCTTAAATTGTATGAAACACTGGGAATTCCTTTTCCTAATTCTTTTTTACTCACAAATTTGGGATGCGAACGGCGAAGATACCATATAATTCCTACGATATCATACATACTTTGGTGGTTGGCAACAAAAATAACCGGAACATTGGCCGGAATACGCTCTTTATGCTCAAACGTATAGGTGGTTCCCAGCAGATTTGTACACTTGACCAATAAAAAATTCAAATAATCCACACTTTTTTTATGTGCCTGATAACCAAAAAGATTAAGGCAGATCCACTGTATAGGGTGGAAAATCACTAAGCACAATCCAAAAAACAGATAGTAAATAACGGATAATGGATATGAAATAATTTTTTGCATTACTGGAGTTATTTCGGGCAAAGATAATTCAATAAATAAAAAAACCACGCTTTAACGTGGTTTCTATTATTTTGTCTAACAAAATTAACAGTATTCGTTATAAGCGTCTTTCAGGTTTTCTGCGATTAATTCCGCAGGACGACCTTCAATATGATGGCGCTCTAACATGTGAACCAATTCTCCGTTTTTAAACAAAGCCATACTTGGTGATGATGGCGGGAATGGGAACATGTGCTGGCGGGCAGCATCAACAGCATCTTTATCAACACCTGCAAAAACCGTGATTAACTGATCTGGTTTTTTACCGTTGTCAAGGCTCATTTTTGCTCCCGGACGTGCATTTCTTGCCGCACAACCGCAAACCGAATTTACAACCACTAAAGTTGTTCCTTCTTTTGATAAAGCATTATCAACAGCTTCTGCACTATATAATTCCTGAAAACCAACGTCGGATAATTCGGCACGCATTGGTTTTACCATTTCTTCTGGATACATAACAATTTATTTGATAGTTAGACCACAAAGTTACAAAGTTTTACTATTTTTTAAATCGTTGGAATCATAAAGATTTGTTATTGTATAATAACGGTTTTCTTTTCTTCGCTGTAAACGGTATGGTTTTTCGCAACCGGCACAGTGTGCGCAAGGAAGAAAGGTGCTGGAATAAAATAAAGGAGGTCTTCATAAATGAAAACCTCCTTCTTGACGTATTGCATTTTAAAAACGATAGGTAAGCATACCTGAAAAGTTTCTTGGATCGGTTTGGTTAATGAATGAGGTTCGGTAAGCATTATAACCAATTTCATTAAAGACATTGTTGATGAACAAACGAACACCCCAATGCTGGTCGAATTTGTAGGCTGCCTGGATGTTTACATTCATATAGGAATCAATGTCAAACGGTTTCTGGTTCGGAACAATTCCTTCGTGGGTTACAGCTCCGGCAGACCAGTCGTTCATAGGTCTTTTTCCGGTATAATAAGCTCCGGCACCTAAAGAGAATCCTTTTAAAGTACCTGTGAAAGTATAATTTGCCCAGGCATTAAAAGTGTGTTTCGGCGTGTTTAACGGCGAAGAATTATAAACATAAGCCGTGTGTTCTTTGTATTTGGCATCAATATACGAGTAACCGGTAATGACTTCCAGATTTTCTAAAATTCTACCGGAAAGTTCTACCTCAATACCTTTACGTTCGTCATTTCCGCCTTTTTGATAGTAGCCTGTAGCTACCCAGTTCTCGTCATAAACCGGAAGGTTCATGTCTTTATTGTTGATTTTAAATAAAGTCAGGTTAAAACGCAAACGGTCGTTAATCCAGGTTGTTTTAAACCCGGTTTCGAACTGATCCCATCTTTCATTTCCTAATTCTTCTCCGCTTTGGCTTAATAAAGCGGCACTTCTCGGATTGGAACTGTTCGTGTAGGACGCAAACAGGTTAATGTTGCTCATCGGCGTGAAGATAACACCTGCCAATGGATTCCAGGCATCGTTTCGCTGTGTTCCCACAGTATTCGATTTGGTAATTTCAACGCTGCTGTAACGCAATCCTACAAAAGTTTTTAACCATTTGTTCCAGGTAATCATGTCCTGAACCAATAAACCTAACGCTCTTGATTTGGTGTTTTCCGAACTTCCGAAAGCCAACGGACTGTTTGGAGTAGGGTATATATTCGGGATGTTTCCGAAAACATTTATCGTATCGATAACAACCGATTTGGAGTTTGTTGTTTCAGTATTGTTGCTGGAATAATCCATACCCGCCTGAAACGTGTGTTTTAGAAAACCGGTTTGGATGTCCTGACCAACAAGGTCTAACTGTAACACATCGTTTATGTCTTTTCGGGTGTTGTTGCTTATCGAACGTTTGCGCTCGTTAAAGCTGGATGCCAGTTGCGACAGGCTGGCTCCGGTATCGTCTATATCCAGATCCGATTTGAAATAAGCAGCACGAAGTGAGAATTTATCGTTTAATTTTCGGTCCACACGAATAGTGTAGGTAGCATTTTTAGTGGCAACACGGTCGGATTTGAATCCCAGGAATTTATCGTGCGGCAGGTCATAAATGGCATTGATGTCATTACCGGCAAGATTTACTGTTCCCAAATCGGGTGTTCTGCTGTCGTCCAGGTAATCCATCTCTACCGTAACCGTTGTTTTATCATTGGCTTTCCATTGCAGGGAAGGATTGAAATACAAACGCTCGTTAGAGATCATACTTCTGTAGCTGTCACTTCTTTCGTAGGCACCGTTTACACGGAACGCAATTTTTTCGTTATCGTCAATCGGACCATACACGTCAAACGTCGGACGGAATAATCCCCAGCTTCCGCCACGAAGGGCTACTTCACCGCCGGATTGAAATTTTGGGGTCTTGGTAACGATGTTGATCACACCGCCCGGGCTTCCCAAATCGGTTGCAACACCCTGAGTGATGGCTGCTGTTCCTTTTAACACCTGAATATTGTCAATACCAATGGCATCCGTTAAGATCCCGACACCTCTGAAATCGGAATTAACACGTACCCCGTTTTTCAAAATCGGAATACCGCGGAATCCACGGGAAGACATACTTTCTCTTTTGTTTCCATAAGTAGCAAAGGTGTAAACGCCCGGAACGTTTTTAGTTGCGTCCGAAATGGTTAGATTTCCCTGCTGCTCGATTAATTTTGAGGAAATAATTGAAATACTCTGTATCTGCTCACTTGGTTTTAACGGTAATCGCGTTAAAGCCTGTAGTTTTTCCGGCTGTTTGTTTCTTTTTCCGAATACTTCCACTTCATCCAGCAACTGTTCGTTTACTTTTAGTTTAAAGTTGACAATGGTATTCGGTTTGTCGATTGTTACCACAAGCAGTTCTGCTTTGTAGGTCATGCTGCTCACTTTAAGGTTGTATTTTCCATACGGTAAATCGGAAAAAACATAATTACCGGAAGCATCGGTAGTTGTGGTCAGATTATTTTCGATTAAAATAACACTGGCATGGGTAACCAGATTGTTGTTTTCGTCGGTGACTGTTCCTTTTAAGGATCCGTTTTGGGCTAATGTGGTAAGGCTGAAAAAGATACTTAGGAGTAGAAAAGATATAGACTTCATATTTATATTATTTAGACTTAATAAAAACAATACAAATTTAAAGGTTCCAAAGCGGATAAAAAAAGATATCTGTTTAATATTTTTTTTATTTATAAAACATTGTAATATAGTGTTTTGTGTTTTTGTTGGGCGCTTTTTTTGAATGAATTTTCCGATGTTAAGAAGATGGGTTTTTGGCAATATTTTAACGTATATTTTTACTGTATCGGGATAATTGTAAAGGATAATAACTGTTACTAAAAAAAATGGTTGTAAAAGTTAATGAAAATTTAATTTCAGTTATTTTGAAGATGAAGAATAATTTTATCTGACATTTTGTGAAAAAACGTCAGATCGGGGCGTTCCGGCTGTTTTGGAAAATTATTTTTTAAGGCTTTTTTCGAGAATGGTTTTCAGCTCTTTAGCCTTTAAGAATTGATTGTGCTGAAACAGGATCCGGTAATCGGTATCGAGCAAACAAACGGCAGGAAAGGAAAGCTGTTTTTCCATATTCCCTAATTCGTAGGCTAATTCATGATGCCCGGTATTGTTTCCGGTGGGTTTGAAATGATAGACCTGATGGTAGAAGGAAATATCGGTTTTGCTTTCGGCATCAAAGGGTATATAGTAAAAGGACTCGTTTAGCAAGGCGATGATCTCCGGATTCTGAAACGTTGTTTTTTCCATCATTTTGCAGTATTTGCACCATGATGTATGGATAAAAACAAAATATGGTTTCGGATTTTGTTTCGCCAAACTTTCGGCTTCCTCAAAAGTATGCGTTTTCAATTGGGCAAAACCAGAAGGAATCACCCAAAAGAGAACGCATATATAGTAGAACTTTTTGCTCATTATTTTAAAGTATAGCGCACTCCTAAGAACCCTCTGATACCCTGATTCGGTCCGTAAACATAGCTCGGATCAAAAGTCAGGGCATAAGGATTGTCTGCTGTAGGGATAACGTTGCCGCTGTTGTCATATTGTACATTCTGGTCGAAAGGATCGTTTGCCCGGGCAATGATAAACGGATTTCCTTTGTTCGGAGTCCAGTTCAGCAGGTTTTTTACCCCGCCGTAAATTTCAAAGTTTTTGATTTTGTTATAGGTCAGCTGGATGTTTTGAATACTCCAGGTCGGGGAAAACTCACTGCGGGGATCCAGTGGTCCCAATACAGGAAGACGCATCGGTCCGTAGAGGTTTCCGGTATAGTCAATGTCAAGATGTAATTTATTGATGCGGTAGGAAATAGCCCAGGTTCCGGAAAAACGCTCCGTTAGCATCTGGCGTGTAGTCACACCGTTTTCGGTTTTGTTGACATCCATATAGGTTGCACCCAAAATCACTTTTAAACCGTTGTTAAAAACCATATCAATGTTGGTACTGATCCCTTTTGTAATGGCATGGCCGTCTAAGTTTTTATAAATAATCTGGTTCGGATTAGTGTCATAATCCGGGATAATCGAATTGGTAAAATATGTATACCAGGCACTGGCTTCCAGGCCGATGAAGTTACCGTTTTCGGTATATATTTTCTTCAGATAGTTCAGGTTGACATTATAAGAACGTTCCGGTTTCAGCTCTTCCTGAACGATTACTTCGCGGGAACCGGTTAATGCGGCGTGTTCTTCTGTAAACAGGTTAACGATTCTAAATCCGGTTCCGGCATTTAACCGGATAATATCCGTGTCGGAAGCTTTCCATTTATATGCAAAGCGGGGTGTGAATATGGAACCGTGATTGCTATTGTAATCATAACGCGCTCCCAGTAAAAGGCTGTGCTTGGAAGCCAGCCGGATCTCGTCCTGAACAAAAAGACTCGGAATCCAGGTTTCATCGGCTGTTTTTGTCGCCGGCGTATTGTCGTTGTAATACTGATAGCGTATGGCTGTACCAAACAACAAATCATGGCTGCCGGCTTTTTTATCCCAGGTTAATTGTCCGAAACCGATGCGCTGCTGAGCCAGGTAAGGGATGTTTCCATATACGGAATTCTGGTCGTGATCGGTATAGGAGAAATTAAACAGCATCTTTTCGCTGACCGGCAATTCGTAAGCTCCTAATAATTCCCAGCGTTTGGTATAGATGCTCTCGCCGTATACTTCACTGCCGCCACGGTATTTTTTCTCCCATTGCATTTCTCCTCCCCAGCGGTCTTCATAAAAATAACGTCCGGCAACGGAAAATAATTTATTGCTTTTCCGGTTAAAGTTCCATTTCTGAAAAACGGAAATCCTGTCCTGCAGGGTAACATCGGTAAAATTATCATGATTGTTGTCAATCGGATTGCTGTAATTGAAATAGTTGATTCCGGTTAAAAGGGAAGCAGCTTTCCCTACATTCGCTTTAAAACCCAGATCGGCATTTACTTCACCCCAACTGGTTCCGAAAGCATCCGCAGATACAACCGGGGCATTTGTAGGGCTTTTGGTAATAATATTGATAAGTCCGCCAACGGCTTCACTGCCGTAAAGAGAAGAAGCAGGACCTTTAACCACTTCTACGCGTTCCAGTAAAGAATTCGGGATTCCGGACAAGCCGTACACGGTCGACAAACCGCTCACGATAGGCATACCGTCAATTAAAACCAGCGTGTAAGGACCTTCCAGTCCGTTGATGTGAATATCACCGGTATTGCAGACATTGCAATTTAACTGCGGACGAACGCCGTTTACGTTTTGCAGTGCCTCAAAAATATTGGAAGTGGGGTTCTTTTTAAAAAAAGTAGGCTTGTACACTTCAACGGGAACAGGGCTTTCGATTCTGTTCACCGCCTTCAGTGTACCGGTGACCACAACTTCATCCAATGAATTGTTTTCTTTCAGATCAAAATTCAGTATAACGGTTGTCGTGTCACTAATCGTAATATTTTTTCGTTGTGCCTTAAATCCGGTAAAAGAAACCTGGATCTCATAATTCCCGCGGGCTACTTTTTCGAGCGTGTAATTACCGTCTGCATCTGCCGAGGCACCCTTTTTTAATTTGTCAATAACAACATTGGCATATTGTAACGGTATTCCGTCGGAAGTTACTTTCCCTTTAATTACGGTTTGAGCAGCAGCGAAATAACCGGAAAGTAAGCAAATGGCGAGCAATGGGATTAGATTTTTCACAATTTTATTTTAGATTATGTTTAAATTAATTTTTAGGCAAAGCTAAAAATATTTTTTGAATCAAAAAAAATTGTATTTTTGAATTCGTAAAATTTAACAAATGACGCATTCAGAAGAAAACTATCTAAAAGTAATCTATCACTTGTCTGTTGTATCGCCAAGAGGAGTAAATACAAATGCTATTGCCGGAATGATTGAAAGTAAAGCTTCATCGGTAACAGACATGGTAAAGAAACTGGCAGAGAAAGATTTGATCCTTTATCAGAAATACCAGGGGGTTACGCTGACAGAAAAAGGTGCTTTGGCGGCAAAAATGATTGTGCGCAAGCATCGTTTATGGGAAGTTTTCTTAGTGGAAAAGCTTGATTTTTCCTGGGATGAGGTTCATGATGTGGCAGAAGAACTGGAACATATCAAATCGGAAAAGCTGATTAATAAACTGGATGCCTATCTGGGATTTCCAACGGAAGATCCGCATGGCGACCCGATTCCGAATGCGAAAGGAGAAATTAAAAAAATAGACAAACAATTATTGTCTGATCTGGAAGTGCAGCAAAAAGGAATTTGTGTGGGTGTTAAGGACTCATCGGCCAATTTTTTGCAATACCTGGACAAACAGCAAATCGCGTTAGGATCAAAAATTGAAGTGCTCAGTAAAGAAACGTTCGATATGTCGCTGACGATAAAAGTGGAAGGAAAAGAAATGATTATCTCCAATAAGATTGCCAATAATCTTTTTGTAAAAATAGAGCATTAATATGGCAAAGAAAACCACCAATTCACTGGAAGAAGTTCATGAATCTGTTGCAATAGTCCAGAACACGACTGTCTGGAAAAAGATCCTTGCTTTTTTTGGTCCGGCTTACATGGTGAGTGTGGGCTATATGGATCCCGGAAACTGGGCGACGGATATTGCGGGAGGAAGTCAGTTTGGCTACCAGCTGATTTGGGTTTTGCTGATGTCCAATATCATGGCGCTGCTGTTGCAGAGCCTCAGTGCCCGTCTGGGCATTGTCCGCCAGCGGGATTTGGCGCAAGCCTCGCGGGACACCTATTCCCGTCCGGTGAATTTTGTGCTGTATTTTTTAGCCGAAATAGCCATTGCTGCCTGCGACCTGGCGGAAGTACTGGGAATGGCGATCGGGTTACAGCTGCTTTTTGACATTCCGCTGCTTTGGGGTGTGAGCATCACCATGCTGGATACTTTTTTATTGCTGTTCCTGCTCAATAAAGGCATCCGGAAAATGGAAGCGTTTATCATTGCCCTTATTGCCATAATCGGGATGTCGTTTTTAATAGAAATGTTTTTAGCCAAACCGGATGTGACCGAAATTGCCAAAGGACTGATCCCTTCCATTCCGGATAGCACCGCTTTATATATCGCAATCGGGATTATCGGGGCAACGGTAATGCCGCATAATTTATACCTGCATTCTTCTTTGGTACAGACCCGGAAGTTCGACCGTTCGCCAAAAGGGATTAAACAGGCAATACGCTACAATTTCTTTGACTCTTTAATTGCATTGAACCTGGCCTTTTTTGTAAATGCCGCGATATTGATTTTAGCGGCGGCAGCCTTTTATAAAAACGGCATGTTTGAAGTGGCGGAAATCCAGGACGCACACCGTTTGCTGGAACCGTTGCTGGGAACACACTGGGCTTCGGTGCTATTTGCCTTAGCGCTCATTGCCGCCGGGCAAAGCTCCACAATTACCGGCACACTCGCCGGGCAGATCGTGATGGAAGGCTATCTGAATTTGAGGATACAGCCGTGGGTGCGCCGTATTATTACACGGTTAATCGCTATTATTCCGGCATTTGTGGCAATTGTTTATTTTGGAGAAGAAGCTACCGGAAAACTGCTGCTGCTGAGCCAGGTAGTCCTGAGTCTGCAATTGGGATTTGCGATTATTCCGCTGATACATTTTGTGAGTGATAATAAAAAAATGCAGGGTTTTGCAATCGGGAAATGGACAAAGATCTCTTCCTGGTTAGTGGCTTTGATTATTGTTGCCCTGAATGCAAAACTGGTTTTTGATGAAATTGTAACCTGGCTGCAGGAATCGGAACATCCGGTGTATATCTGGGCTTTTGTTGTTCCTTTTGCCGTAGGTGCGGCAGCCCTTTTAGTGTATATTATCATCAAACCGATAGTCGATAAAAAATGGTCAAATCCGAAATTAGTACCGCATATTAACGAGATTGTCGTAAGTGAGGCAGATGCGCCCATGATCTATGCCAATATTGCCATTGCACTGGATTTTTCCAAAACAGACCAGAAGAGTATTTCGAGGGCGTTACAACTGGGCGGTAAAGAAGCGCATTATACCATTATTCACGTGGTAGAAACGGTTGGAGCTATGATATACGGAGAAGAGATCCACGATTTCGAAACCTCAAGCGACCATTTGTATCTGGAAGCCTATAAGAAAACACTGGAAGCCAAAGGTTACAAAGTGGCAATCAAACTGGATTTTGGCAGTCCGAAAAAGAGTATTGCCAAAGTGGTCAATGAGAATAATTTTGACATACTGATTCTTGGAGCACACGGACACAACTGGTTTAAGGACCTGCTATTCGGAACCACAGTAGATGCCGTTCGTCACAGTATCACGATTCCTTTACTGATCGTTAAAGATCATTAACTGCAGCCGCAATCGGGTCCGCCGCAGTTCTTCTTTTTCTTTTTCCAAAGGTATTTCCGGATCAGGAAAAGTACGGCAGCTGCGAGGATAACATAAACGGCTATTTGTTGATAGTCTACCATATTAACTAAGTATTTGATAAGCAACCAGGGAAACAACATAGGCAAATCCGCTCATGAATACAAGCTGGATCGCCGGCCATTTCCAGGAGTTGGTTTCTTTTTTAGTAATGGCCAGCGTGGAAATACACTGCATGGCAAAAGCATAGAACAGCAGTAAAGAAACACCTGTGGCCAGGTTGAAAATTTTTACCCCGGTTACCGGATTTATTTCGGCATTCATACGGTTTTTAATGGTGGTTTCCTCTTCAGAATGACTTCCCACACTATATATTGTAGCCAGTGTTCCTACAAACACTTCACGGGCAGCAAAAGAGCTGACCACGGCAATCCCGATTTTCCAGTCGTAACCTAACGGACGGATAACCGGTTCAATGCTTTTTCCGATGATTCCGATATAGGAGTTTTCCAGTTTGAATGAAGCAACCAGATCTTCTTTTTCACCGCTGATGGTTTTCTGAGCTAATTCCTGTTCGATGATCTGTTCGGCATTTTTAAAGTTTTTATCCGGTCCGTGAGAACCTAAAAACCATAAAATAACGGACAATGCCAGAATGATTTTACCGGCTCCAAAAACGAAAGCTTTTGTTTTTTCGATAACATTCAACGCGACATTTTTAAATAAAGGAACTTTATAACCCGGCATTTCCACTACAAAGTAGGATTTGCTTTTTACTTTTAAAATCTTGTTCAGGATATAAGCCGATAAGATAGCCATTCCGAAACCCAAAAGGTAAAGCGTCATCAGGGTCAATCCCTGCAGGTTGAATATTCCGAAAATATATTTGTGCGGAATAATCAGCGAGATTAAAATGGCATATACCGGTAAACGTGCGGAACAGGTGGTAAAAGGCGTAACCAATATTGTGATCAGTCGTTCTTTCCAGTTTTCAATATTCCGTGCCGCCATGATTGCCGGAATAGCACAGGCCGTTCCCGAAATTAAAGGCACCACGCTTTTTCCGCTCAAACCGAAACGGCGCATGATCTTGTCCATTAAGAATACCACACGGCTCATATAGCCGCTTTCTTCCAATAGGGAAATAAAGAGGAACAGGAAGGCGATCTGCGGAATGAAAATGATGATTCCGCCCAATCCCGGAATGATTCCCTGCGAAATCAGGTCGGTAAGTACGCCCGGCTGCATGTTTTCGGCTGCATAGGCACTTAAGGACGCAAAACTTTCGTCTATAAAATCCATCGGGATGCTGGACCAGCTGAAAATGGACTGGAATATCAGCATCAGGATTCCGAAGAAAATGATATAACCGAAAATCTTATGGGTTAATATTCTGTCCAGCTTACTGCGGATATCTCTGGCATTAGCCGTATCTACTTTGTAAGTCAGTTTAAGCGTATCGTTGATAAACTGGTATCGTTTGATGGTTTCTTTTTGCTGCAGTCGTTTTAATTCGGTATCCGATTTTACAAAAGATTTAATCGAAACTTCATTACGGTGCAGACCGCCAAAATTAACGTCCTGTGTTATAACCAGCCATAGTTTGTACAAAAGCTGGTTTGGGAAAGCATTGCGCAGGCTGTTAAAATATTCCGGATCAATACTGGTGGCATTCAAACAAGGTTCGGTAGACAACTCTTTATAATTGATCAGTAAATTTTTCAGTGTTTCAATTCCTGTTTTTTTTCGGGAACTGACCAATGCAATTTTTGTTTTAAGTTCTTTTTCAAGAAGCGGGATATCAAGGGTAATTCCTTTGTATTCCATTCGGTCGGACATGTTGATCACGAGAATGGTCGGAATTTCCAGATCTTTGATCTGAGTGAACAGTAGTAAATTACGTTTTAAGTTTTCCACTTCGCTAACCACTACGGCAACATCCGGAAAGTCTTTGTCGTTTTTGTTCATCAACAATTCGATAACGACATTTTCATCAAGTGAACTGGCATTTAAACTGTAAGTTCCGGGAAGGTCAAGGATATTCGCTTTAACGGTTGGGGACAGTTTGCTGATTCCTTGTTTTTTTTCTACCGTGATGCCGGGATAGTTCCCTACTTGTTGGTTTAAACCGGTAAGTTGATTAAAGACGGATGTTTTTCCGGTATTCGGGTTACCTATTAAGGCTACTTTTAACGTATTTGTACTCATGAATTTTTTCCTTATATAATCTCAACCTCAATTTGGCTGGCGGTTTCGATACGAATGGCCACGTGACTATCGTTTACATTAATGTATAACGGATCACCCAGCGGAGCAACTTGCAACAGCTCTACGGTATTGCCGGGTAGACAGCCCATTTCTAAAAGTTTTAGTGGAATTACATCAACATTAAAATCCTTGATCACGGCTTTTTGTCCTTTTTTTATTTGTGCTAGCGTGGTTTTCACCTTATTTAGATTGAATTAAAATAGATATGCAAAAATAAGCATTTAAAACTGATAAGCCATGATAAAACACACTTTCACATTTTTTTATGAAATGATTAGGATATCGATTTCAGTTGAAAAATTCTTACAAATGTTAAATACGGAGGCATGCTGAGGCGTGTAATGATTTACGGCAGGAGCAGCGTTAACGCCCGGTTCCGGCTGCCGGTGCAGTTGGCGGAGCCTTCTAAAAAATAGGGCAATTGCCAGGTCTGCGTTTGCTGTGCCTGTTTGCTGCCGGGTATATCCCAGGGCGGATAAACCCTGAAACCGCGTTTGCCTTCTTTTTGAGCAGTGGAAATAATACCGCGGGCGGCCAAAACAGCTTTCGGGAAAATAAACTGCCCCGATTGTTCGTCTTTTCGTGTACTGATAATCACGAGATCAATCGTGTCCGTAACCGAAAAGGGCTCGATAGGACCTGCTTCGCTTCTTTTCCAGAGGGTTACAAACTGCCCGGTTTTTGCAGGGGTAATTTTTGCCTGCCGGTAGCAGACAAATTGTCGGTTCAGGCTGAAGGTAAGGGCGTCATATTCCGCGCTTTCGGCGGCAGCCCGGAAATCGGAACATTCCAGACCGCATGGGTCATAAACAGATTCTTTGGCTGTTAAAAGGTCCTGAGGTATGGCGAAAATGGATTTCAAAATTATTCCGGTTGTATAAACGACTACTTTTCGTTTTGGGACAACCAGTTAATATCTTCCAGTAAGCGTTTTACATCTTCCATTTTGGTACCGTCATAAAAACCGCGGACACGGCGTTTGGCATCTACTAAAACAAAGTTTTCGGTATGCACCATATCGTATAATTCTTCCGGTTTTCCGGTTTTTACCGCTAAATAAGATTTTCGGGCAATATAATAGATGTCTTTTTTATCGCCGGTAACCAGGTTCCATTTGCTGTCAATCACTCCTTTGTCCAGCGCATATTTTTTTAAGACGGGTACGCTGTCAATATCCGGAGTTACCGAATGCGAAAGCAGCATCACTTTCGGGTTGTTCTTAATTTGATCCTGTAACCATACCATATTGGTTGTCATGATCGGGCAAATTGTCGGACAGGTGGTAAAGAAAAAGTCGGCTACATAAATTTTCCCCTCATAATCTTTTTGGGTAATGGTTTTTCCGTTCTGATTGGTAAAGGCAAAATCGGCAATAGTATGTTTATTGGCAATATGCTGAATCGTGGTATCCACTAATTCTGGGTTAACCATGGACGGGGTATAGATAGCAAGCTTTTTTTTAGGGGTAAGGGCGTTATAGAAAAGGGTTATGATAATGGCAGAAAGCACAAAAAGGACAATAAAAAACAGTCGGTATTTCTTGAAAAAAGATAGCATGATTTATTTTTTTGCAAAAGTAAAAAGAAGTTCGCTATTAGCGGGTTAAATATTCTCTAAATCGGGACGGATTCAATTTTAACAAATAAAAAAATCAATTCGGTTACTAATTGTTATTTTTGTTATCCGAACACCAATCAAAAAATAAGAATATGGAATTAAAAGTGAATAAGGGAGTTCTTCTTTGTGCTACGGCTTCGTTAGTGCTGTTCTCCTGTAAAACAAATCAGACCGCCACGGCAGAAAAGACGACTACACATCCGGGGATTAACCTTGGATTTATGGATAAGTCGGTTAAACCGGGGGATGATTTTTTCCGTTATGTAAACGGAACCTGGTATGACAAAACGGAAATCCCGAGTGATAAAACCCGTTGGGGAAGTTTTGACGAATTACGCCAGAATACCGATAAAGACGCTTTAGCCATTTTAAAAGAGGCTGCTGCAAATAAAAATCTGGATCCGAAATCGGATCAGGCAAAAGCTGTAAATGTATACAGAACATTTATGGATACAATTTCCAGAAACAAACTGGGAATTACCCCAATCAAAGAACAGCTGGCAAAAATCAATGCGGTTAAGAATGCACAGGATGTAAATGCCCTGTTATTAGAAATGGAACCGCAGGGAGGTTTAGGTTTTTATGGTATGGGAATTGGTGCCGATGCTAAAAACAGTAACCGTAATGTGGTATATGTCGGATTGGGAAGCTTAGGATTGCCGGATCGTGACTATTATATTTCGGATGATGCCGATTCTAAAGAGAAAAGAGAGAAATATGTGGCACACGTGGCTCGTATGCTGCAATTTTTAGGAGAAGGACCAAGTCAGGCAAAAGAAGATGCGGTTAGAGTACTGGCATTGGAAACGGCTATGGCAAAACCAAGACTGGACAGAGTGGAGCGCCGCGACCGTAGAAAAACCTACAACCCGATGCGTGTTGCCGACCTGCAAAAACTGACGCCAACAGTAAACTGGAAAAACTATTTTGACGGTTTGGGTGTTAAAAACCTGGATTCTTTAGTGGTATCACAACCGCGCTATATGACCGCTCTGGAAGATATTTTTAAAGCAAACGATGTGGATAGCTGGAAAGCCTATTTGCGTTGGACGCTGATTAACAAATCAACCGGTGTGTTAACAACCGATATTGAAAATGCCAACTGGGATTTTTACAGCAAAACCTTACAGGGAGCTATCAAGCAGCGTCCGAGAGAAGAGCGTGCGTTACAGGTGGTAAACGGAACGGTGGGAGAAGCTTTAGGGAAATTATATGTAGAGAAAAAATTCCCGGCTGAAGCAAAAGCAAAAGCGAAAGCAATGATTGAAAATGTATTCCTTGCTTTTGAAAACCGTATCAATAAATTGCCTTGGATGACGCCAGCAACCAGACAGGGTGCTATCGAAAAATTAAGAAAATCGACGGTTAAGATCGGTTATCCGGACAAATGGAAAGACTATTCCAAATTAGAGATCAAGAGTATCGCCGATGGCGGATCGTACTATGACAACATGAAAAATGTTGCCAAATGGGGCTTTGATGAAAACATCGAAGACCTGAAAAAACCGGTAGATAAAACCCGTTGGGGAATGTCGCCGCAAACAGTAAATGCATATTTCAACCCGTCGTATAACGAAATCGTTTTCCCGGCGGCTATTTTACAACCGCCTTTCTATGATTATAAAGCAGACGAAGCGGTAAACTACGGTGGTATCGGAGCGGTTATCGGACATGAAATTTCACATGGTTTTGATGATTCCGGTGCCCGTTATAATGCAGACGGAAATTTAGTAAACTGGTGGACAGATGAAGATTTAAAACAATTTACCGGTTTAGGTGGTGCTTTAGCGGCACAATATAGTGCGCTGGAACCGTTACCGGGAACGTTTGTAGACGGTAAATTTACATTAGGGGAAAACATTGGTGACCTTGGTGGTGTGAATGCTGCTTATGACGGTTTACAGTTGTATTTAAAGAAAAACGGTAATCCGGGCTTGATTGACGGTTATACGCCGGAACAACGTTTCTTTATTTCCTGGGCGACTATCTGGCGTTCTAAAATGAGAGATGAAGCGATTAAAAATCAGGTAAAAACCGATCCGCATTCACCGGGAATGTACCGTGCTTATGTGCCGTTACAAAATGTTGAAGCTTTCTATCAGGCATTCGATATCCAACCGGGTGATAAACTATATGTTAAACCGGAAGACAGAGTTAAAATCTGGTAATCAATATAAAAGCCTCCCAAACGGGAGGCTTTTTTTATGAAAGGCAGACAACTTTTTTGATGCCGGTTGCCGTTTTTATTTGCCTTTGTTTACAATGATCTTGGTTGTAAACACCGGCTGATTTTCGGAATGAATCTGTACAATATACAGCCCGCCCGCTAAATGCTGCAGGGATAAGGTGTTGTTTGACCCGGTTAAAGGTTGCTGCAGGACGGTTTTTCCCATAATATCAATAAGGCTGATGTTTGCCTGCTTGATCTCGATATTGTTAAAATCAATATTCAGGACATCATGGGTCGGATTCGGATAGATCAGCATATTGTCGTTAACCGCAATTACCGTTGATTTTTCGATTTCCATTTCCGGACCGGCCTGTTTCATGTTCTGGTTAGGCAATTCCCCGCGGTACATTGAAGCCAGTGATGCTTCATACCATTCTTTATACCAGAACCACCATCCGGAACTTCTTTTAATATACTGGATGTTAAAGATCTGGTCAGGTGCTGTTGGTGCCGCCTTTACTAAAAACTGTCGGGAACGCTGGTTCAGATACCAGTCGTTATAGTAGGAACTTCCGCCATTACTCCAGTTAAAGGACATACCGGGACCGCCATTGCTATAGTCATAACTGCCAATCCAGGTATTGCTGATGGCCAGGTATTCGCTGTAGCCGTCGTTGTCCAGATTTCCGGTCATCATTTTGTAGCTGCTGTGCGCTGGCGTCACGTTAGTTGTTGTAAAGCTGGTACCCAATCCCTGTCCGCCGGTTAACGTCCAGGTGCTTCCGGTAAAGCGCATAATAGCAGAGAAATTACTGGAAGAATTGCTCACGAAAGCATAAAGTTCATCACGGGTAGTGGTGCGCATTTTTCCTTTCAGGTAGCGCTGTATCTGCGAGATCTGCAATCCGCCAATCCATCCGGAACCGTTATTGCTCCAGATCGTCTGCGGAGAATACCAACCGCCGCTGCTGGAATTGAATTTTACCAGATGTGCCCAGCCATTCGGGTTAACACACAATAGTTCGTCCTTACCGTCGCCGTCAAAATCGCCAATGGTAAAAGTGTCCTGTGGTCCCATATACCAGTAGGCTATAGGAGTATTACCGCCGTTGTTGCTCCATCGCTCTTTCCACGACCAGCTGCCGGGCAGGTATTCTTTAATCTGAGCCCAGCTGCCATTATCGGTACGGGATAAAATCTCATCTTTGCCATCGCCGTCAAAATCACCGGCATAGTACCGGTCGCCGTAATTACGGTACCAGCATCCGAAGCTTCTGTTTCCGCCATTGCCCCAAAGGTGGTACCAATCGGTTCCCTGGTCGCAGGAGAAATCCATAATACCAACCCAGTTTCGATCCGGATTTGCAAAGAAAATTTCTTCATCGTTGTTTTCACCGTCAAAATTTCCGGCTAACATATAATCGCCTTCCTGCATGTACCAGGTAGCCACCCATTTCAGGTTGCGGTTGTTTGTCCATGATTTTACAATTTCACTGGAATTATTCACATTCGCATAATCATTCAGGCAATAGGCATGGCTGTTTATAGAGTTTAGAATAATACTTCGCGTATGCGGACTGAAATATAAAGGGGAATATGAGGACGTGTACATACACATGATCGGTACGTCGCTGCCGCTGCAGGAAGAGGAGCCGTAATGCTCGTCGTCATGAAGGGAACCGAAAATATGTCCCATTTCATGAGTGATGATACGGATTCTGGTCGGGTCTTTTCCAATGACACCGTAAGCGGAATATGTGGAACATAAAGAATTGGTAAAAGCAATACCTACCGTACCGCCATCTGGCCGTCTTCCGGTAAACAGTAAGGCTAAATCGCGATCCTTGTTTGTGTGGTTGGCATTCCAGTTGTCCCGGAATTTATAGAGTATGTCTGTGGCATTGTTGGTGTTGTATAGCGAACCGTTCGTAGGTAAAAGGTTGACATGTTTTACGATGAACGAGATGTTGAAGTAGTGCGTATACACACATTCGGCCAAAAAGAGACTGTTCAGGATGTTGGATGCCGAGTTGCTTCCGTTCTGGTCGCACCAGGGTTTATCGCCTTCTGCGGCTATTGTGACAAAGCGCGGCGTACAATCTTTAAAATAACCCTTTTGTACCACAGGAGGTTCCTGGATTAATTCCTGGATTTGCTGGCATCTTGAGTTTTGGGTGCTGATGATGTTTCCGAGATTAAAAACCAATAATGGGTTTTCGTCGGTAACAAAATCATCGCCGTTTAATTTGATAAAATCCTGCAGGGACGTGTAATACAATACCTGGTTGCTTTCGGTATCCCATTTCAATCCTACCAGGTTGTCTTTAAAGATGGCCAGACGAACCAGTGTTCCGGGATTATTATCGGCGGTCCCTTTTAAAGTAGGGACATTATAGTTAAGATCGGTTTCGGCGGTACGCTGAAAAGTGATCTGATTTTCTCCTCCTTCATGGGTAATCCCTTCGGTATAATCCAACGCTCTCATGTCGTGGCGCTGAAGGGTAAATTTGGTGTTACCGGAATTGTCCTTTAGGATAAACTCTATCGCATAAGGATTTTTAAGCAGGTAATCGTTAAGTGCAGCATAGTTAAAATGGTAGGCAGCATAGCCTTCAACTCTGGAGCTGAGGTAGTCCTGTACTTCTCCGCCTATCTGTGCCGGATGCAATTCATAAACGGGCAGCTGAGGCTGTTGGGGTTGGGTGTAGCTGGGCGGATCGTCCGGGCCGCTGGTTTCGGGAACCTGTGCCATTGCCGCCAGGGAGGTCAGCAATGCCGAAAATAAGAGTAAGCATTTTTTCATAATTAATTGTTTTTGGTGTTAGAGTTGTACGCAATGAAAATATCATTTGGTGTATGGAGTACCGTTGAAACAAAAAAGGTAATTATGAGGCTTGTATGAAATTAACAGCTTATATGTTAAAAATGGTGTTTTTTATCAATAAAATAACAGTTGTAAAATTAAAAATGGTAAATTTTGTACCAAATATAATAAATAATAAACAGGGTGTTATATTTTATCTGAATAATTAATAAAAAAAAGTTTTTGTGAAATAAAGAGTGTTTTAAGGGTGGTTATTTGTAGAATACTGCCGTTTTATGCTGATAGGACGAACAAAAAACCGGCTTTGACCTTGATCAAAGCCGGTTTTTTTAGAGGTTCGAAATCCTGAAATCAGGAATGAATTATAACCGTAATGCCGGTTATAATATTTTGGAGCACTGCTCAAAAGCAGGAAACTATTTTTAATAAAGCAGATAAAATATAAGGGATTATTTTTTACCGGAACACATTGCTTTGGTATGGTGCAGACTATCGTCGGCAGCCAGTTTTTGATAGGCTTCGGTTTCTATTCCGTAAATAGCCATCTTTCCTTCTTCATTGCAATGAACGCCCCAACCGTATCTTTTGGGAAGCGGAGAGCAGCGAAAACAAGCCTGTCCTTTTGAAAAATAATGCTCTCTTTCCTGTTCTGAATCTTCTTTTTGAATATTGTTTTTAGCGGCATAAATGTTGAATAAAACGGTATCGGAAGTAAACCGGTACGGATTTTCAATAAGGGTTTCAAACTGGATAACCGCTATTGATTTGCCCGTTTTTTTTAAAGGCGGGATTTCGGCGGTTTTTGCCGGACAATCTGCCGCAACAGCAATAAAAGTATTGTAATAATTAGTCGATTTCATTGGCAATAAATTTAAGGTTGAACAAAAGCGACAGCTGACGGTGCCAAATTAAGATACCGGTTCTATCAAATCCCAGAGATTACCGTACAGATCGGCAAAAATGGCAACTTTCCCCCAGGGTTCTTCCACGATACCTCTTATGATCGTTACCTTATTGTTGGTGAAATTTTCGAAATCGCGCGCGATATCATCTGTTTTTAAAAAGAAGGCAACTTTTCCTCCGGTCTGGTTGCCAACGCTTCTTTTTTCTTCCGGATTTTCGGCTTTCATCAAAACAAAAGCACTGCCAGCAGATCCTTTCGGAGCCAGCGTTACCCAGCGTCTTCCGTCTTCGCCATGAATGTTTTCCAAAAGGGAAAAGTTTAATTGTCCGGTATAGAAAGCGATGGTTTCTTCATAGTCGTTTACCATTAAGGTAATATGAGCAATATGCTGTTTCATAAAATAGATTCGTAGGGTTTAGGAATGGTAAATTGTTTCCGGGGCTTTGTCCAGAAAAGTACCCAGTTTCCCGATTTCGTGTTCAATAATTTTTTTGAAATCGGCAGAAAAAGGTTCAAACGGATAAATATCGATTGTCACGGCATTCTTTTTTAAAGACCGTTTCCATATTCCGACAGCTTTTCCGTTACTAACGATTACCGGGTGAAAAATACCGTTTCGGGTAATTGCTTTTTTGTGATGATCCATCGTC
Source organism: Flavobacterium sp. UBA4197 (assembly GCF_002379575.1). NCBI lineage: Bacteria > Pseudomonadati > Bacteroidota > Flavobacteriia > Flavobacteriales > Flavobacteriaceae > Flavobacterium > Flavobacterium sp. UBA4197. The sequence goes on along the minus strand of NZ_DFUB01000017.1, from coordinate 65,591 downwards.
AGGGTTGCTGTCCGGTCCTTGTAGCTGATCAGAAATTCATCAAATGCCGGCAGCAGCTGAACGGAATTGCTTTCTTTTTCCGGAAAAACAAGAGCCGGGGAAAACCAGTAGGTTTCCGTACCGATCGTTTCTGAAATAAAATCGGATTGGACCAATTCCAGTGCTTTTTTGGTTTCGGTTAAAGACAGGCCGCACCACCAGTGGAAATCCAGAATTGTTGCCGGACCATGGCTGGTAAAATATTTCCGGGCCAGTTTTGCCAGAGCTTCTTCCCGGGGCAGGATGTTTTTTTGAGGAACCCATTCCGGAAGAAATGCATAGGTGGATTTTTTATTTTTTGTCTTTCCGCTGCCAAGGATACCGCTCAATTCGGCATGCATCAGTATGTAAGACGAACGGCTGTCATTGGTGGCGATGTTATGCTTTTCCAGTTCTGAAACCAGTTCTTCCCGGGTCAGATGATTGTGATCTCTTAAGGCTTTTTCCATAACGGAATAACATTTGGAAAGGACGGTTTGATCAAGTTCCAGTTCTTTCAGGCCGCTGGTCATAGACGACTTTATCCGGTTTGCCGAAAGTTCAAGGATCCAGTAAATATCGGACGCCGCAACAGTATGCCAGGTCGGGCGCATTACATGCGTACGGATAATTTCGCCATTATCCATGGCTGCTTCAACAAGCGATTCGGTAGCATTTGCATGCCGGATTCCCAATGCCCATTTTGACATCGCATAGTCCTGTGCCTGAAGTGCCCCCATATAGGTGGCGATTTCGGAAATACTGCCGGCTTTGTTCCGGATTAAAAGCTGATTAGCCAGGCGGATGTTGGCAATGTTCGTTAAGGTCATACACGTATCTTATTTATACAAAATGATAAACCAGTCGGCATGTTGTGGCTGAAAAACACCTAATCCCGGTGTGTAGAGCATAAAGCCGACTTTTGCATTTTCGGCAGTGAACTGATGGACAATTTCCAGGTTGCTGACCGCATTCCAGATGGTTTCATAGTTGAAACTGGTATAACCTTCCGATGCAATAATATCGGCTGTTGGAGTAAAATACTGGGCAGTGGCCAAATCGGCAGCGCTATTTGTTGGTAAAACAGAATACGTTTCCGGTGCGCTATAATCGGGTGTAGCTATTTCTGAAGAAGTCCCCATCCAGGTAACAGGCCCGTTAAAGATAACTTCACCGGTTGGCGTGAATGCTAATTTATAATTACCAAAATCACTTGGCGGAAGATAGGTTTCCGTTAGCGGAATTGTTGGAGTCATTGGAACACCTTCAAAATGGAATAGTTTTCCGCCTTTAAACTGGTTCGTTTCAAAATCCACCCGTAACATCAACAGTTCACGGGATGCATTGGGTGTTTCCTGTATTGGCGCATAATCGTCAAAATCTTTTGTACAGGATACAATTAAAAAGAGTAAAGGAAGATAAAGCAATAGTTTTTTCATAATACTGGGTAGCGTAAAATTTTTTATGTTGGTTCTGATATTCCGGTTTTGTAAAGTATAAAGTTAGAATTAATTATGATTAAAAATCCAAAACTTTAAAAGTATACTGCAAAACGGTGGTGAGTTTATCGGTATTGATTCGCTTTCCAACGGAAGGTTTCCGATGGTTGAATTTCGGAACTGCCAGGGCTAATGCCGCTGCTTTTTGCGTATAATAGGCTTCCCGGCCTGGATGTACCGGTGCCACGGCATTAAAAGTGGTGCCCCATTGACGCTGTTCGATTATTGTTAAAATGATTCCGATGCAGTCCGTTTGATGAATAAAATTAATCGGGCTTTCTGGATTTTCGATATTTTCCCTGCCGGCTAAAAATTTAACGGGATGCCTGTCGCTGCCGATCAATCCTCCAAAGCGGAGAACGGTTGTCTGGAAATGGCTGTTTTGCTGTAAAAGCCGTTCTGCTTCCAGAAGCTGCCTGCCGCTTTCGGTATCCGGCTGCGGAATGGTGGCTTCGGACACTTCCGAATTATCATCGGCATATACGGAAGTAGAACTGATAAACAGGACCTGCTTTACTGTTGCCGTTTCGATATGAGGAATAAGATTCCGGATTTTTGCGGTGAAATTTTCCGGATTATCTCCTCTCAATTTTGGCGGGATATCAATAATCAGTATTTCAGGACCGTTAAGAAAAGCGGTTATATCGCCCTTTGTTGCTTCTTCATGCAGACTGACTAAAAAAGGATGAATCCGGTTTTCGGCTAAAAGGGAAAGCTTGTTTTCGGATGTTGTAGAGCCGTTAACAGGGTAATGCTGATTGATTAATGCTTTCGCTAACGGAAGGCCGAGCCATCCGCATCCTAAAATTGCTATTGGTGTTGTCATACTGAATCAGGGGTCTTTTTTTACCAATACAAAGTAATCGTTTTCTAAAGCCATATAACCCTGATTGTATAAAAAATAATAGGTATTTCCTGTTTTAGTGTTTAAAATGCCGGTAAAAAATTCAAAATCAAATCCTTTGCTCAAAAGTTTGGTTCGGGTGGTTTTTGATTTTCCGTCGGTATTTAAAGCCGACAAAATCCGGTAATTCCTGCGCAGCTTGTTGTTAATATTGCGCATCAGGTTGGTAACATCTTTATTCTTTTTGTTATTGTAGGCATTGCGGCATCCGTCACTGCAGAATTTTTTGTCTTCCCGGCCTACAATTCTCTCTTCACATTCAAGGCATTTTTTCATGATAACTGATTTTGGTTGGCGTATACGGTTTTTAAGAGTGCAGGTATTTTATTCGAAATTTCCTTTATGATGCAGGGCTTGTTTGATGTGTGCCAGATGATGTCTGGAATGCCAGTCGTAAATCCCGATCGCTTCTTTCAGCGAATAAAGGCGCTGGTGCTGCGGATGGAAATACAACAAAGCCAGATCTTCTTCGGTTAAGGTATCCAACAGATAAAACCAGCGGTTGTGTACGCCGGTTATGATCTGCAGGGAAGCACTGATGTCGTCATCCTGCCCGTCTGCAGTAAGAGCCCATTTGTGTTCTTCATAAGGACGGACTTCCGGTACGTTTTCGGTTAGGGTTAATTTAAAGCGGATAAAGCTGTTCATGTGGCTGTCGGCGAGGTGATGGATAACCTGTTTGATGCTCCAGCCATCGGGTCTGTAAATCCAGTTCCGTTCGGTAACGCTGAGGTCTTTTACCAAGGCGTTTAGTTCCTGTGGAAGCGATTGGATTGTTGCTTTCCACGATTGGATGTGCTGCCGGTCTATTTCTGTCGGGACAATAAATTTTCCGACAGGATATCTTAATTGTTCTAATTCCATAAACCTTAGTTTGTTTTTAGTCTTTTAATCTGGTATAAATCTTTTCTACGGTCTTTCATGGTTCGGACACTTCCGTGTTCGTGCAGTTCTTTCAGTAAATCGACATCCACATCCACAATTAGCGTCATTTCGGTATTGGGTGTGGCTTCCGCTTTGATCCCATTAGTCGGAAAAGCAAAGTCGGAAGGGGTAAATACAGCAGCCTGTGCAAACTGAATGTCCATATTGTTTACTTTCGGCAGGTTGCCTACGCAACCGGCAATAGCCACATAGCATTCGTTTTCAATAGCCCGTGCCTGTGCACAGTTCCGTACCCGGGTATAACCGTTTTGGGTATCGGTAAGAAACGGGACAAACAGGATATCCATCCCTTCATCGGCCAGCAGTCGGGACAATTCCGGGAATTCCACGTCATAGCAGATCATGATGCCTATTTTACCGCAATCGGTATCAAAGGTCTTGATCTGGGAACCGCCTTTCATTCCCCAGTAAAACACTTCGTTCGGCGTGATGTGTATCTTGGAATACATTTCGGACGTTCCGTCTCTTTTGCAAAGGAAACCAACATTGTACAGGTTTCCGTTTTCTAACAGCGGCATGCTTCCGGTAATGATGTTGATGTTGTAGGAAATGGCAAATTCCTGGAATTTTTTACGGATCGGCTCGCTGTAACGGGCGAGTTCCCGAATGGCATCGGCTTCCGAAAGATGGTTGTAGTCGGCCATTAGCGGAGCGATGAAAAGTTCCGGAAACATCGCGAAATCGCTGGCATAACCGGAAACCGCATCAATAAAAAATTCGGCTTGTTCAAATAAAGCTTCCAGGTTGTTTAACGGACGCATCTGCCATTGAATCAATCCCAGCCGGATCACACTTTTACGGGTGTTGATAAGCTGTTGGTTTTTTTCATAATAGATGTTGTTCCATTCCAGTAACACGGCATATTCCTGTGAGCTGACATCGCCTTCCAGGTAATTTTTCATCACCTTGATCACGTGGAAATCATTACTGAGCTGAAAAGATAAAACCGGGTCGTGCAGTTCTTTTACCCTTACCTTTTCGATATATTGTTTTGGGGTCAATGCTTTGGAATGTTCGGCATATTTGGGAATACGGCCGGCAAAAATAATGGACTGTAAATTCAGCTGTTCGCAGATCTCTTTACGGGCATCGTATAGTCTTCTGCCCAACCGGAGTCCGCGGTAATCGGGATGGATAAATACATCAATACCATAAAGAACATCACCAAAGGGATCGTGAGTGGAAAAAGTATAGTTTCCGGTGATTTTTTCATAGGTATGATTGGCACTGGCTTTCCGGTAATCCATAATTAAGGATAAGGCAGAGCCCACAACTTTGCCGTCTGCCAGTATGACCAGCTGACCGTCGGGAAATATCTCCAGCAAACGTTCTATCTGGTGTTCTTCCCAGTAAGCTTCTTCGAGCTCACTATAGGCTTCCATCATGGAATTCCGGAGTTCTTTATAGTCTTCAATCTTTAAATTTCGTAATTCGACTTTATTGATTGCCTTTTGCATGGGGTTTGTTTTTTCAGAAAGTTACAAAAAATACCAACTGCTTACAAACGCTTACAATTATTTATAATCGAAAGTAAACGGTTAAATGTCGGATAAAGATCCGGCTGCAGTGCAATTTTGCAGTATAACTCTTTGTGGTTCTTTTGAAGTTTGGATTCGAAAACTAATTGGTTTGCGTATAATCCTAATTTACCTTGTATTATTTATTGTAATTTTATTATTTTAGGCAAAATAATGATAAAAACACAGATATGAGATTAAAATTACTTTTTGCAATGGTTTGCATTAGTGCTCTTGACATGTACGGTCAGGCACTGAATCAGAGTGAATGGCTTTGGAATATCAAGGTCGAAAACACATCGATAATTGACAGTAAACCGTTGAGTTTTGTTGATAAAGACAACAACTATTTTATGGTGGGTAGCTTTAATGGCGCTACCACTTCTATACAGGGAACCACTTTGCAAAACACGAGTTTGCCGGCTGGTACTGCTACTGTTGGTGATGCATTTATTGCAAAATTTGATGAAAACGGAACATTCCTGAATGTAAAGCATTTCGGGGGATCCCGCCTTGAGATCATTACGTCTGTTGATTATGATGGTGATGCCCATTATTATATTGCCGGTGTTTTTAACGGAACCATGGATTTAGGCGGAGGTACCGTTTTAGAAAATCTGGATCCGTATGCAACAAAAACCTTTATTGCAAAATATACATTATCGGGAACATTGGTCTGGTCCAAAGTATTTGATCAATATGTAGGAAACGGTTATGTAAAGTATAAAAACGATAAATTGTATTTTGCCGCAAATTATGGCTATGATCAGTTGTCTTTTGATGGGGTAACCTTACCGGTAGCTAATTATTCGCCAACAATAGCAGGCATGGATAAAAACCTGGTAGCGAGATTTGATGCGAGTAACGGAGCGCTTCAATGGGTTTCTTCCTCCCGTTATACAGGACCATACACCAGTATTTCGGCCGACAGGATTGGAGCGCAGATCAGAACAATGACTGTTGATAATAACGGGAATGTTTATATTGCCGGAGAGTTCTTTTCCAGATCGGTAACCTTTGGCAGTATCACCTTAAACAGAACAAGCAGTTCAAATTCCAATTTGTTTTTTGTACGATATGACAATACCGGAGCAGTAGCCTGGGCAAAAACTGCTGCTACAAGCGGCGGTGCCGATTCCAAGGTGGAGGATCTTGCTGTAGATGCTGCCAATGATGTTTATTTGGCTGGAAGGGTGTATAATTCTTCCGCAAATTTTGATGGTACTATTTTGCAATTCCCTGGTAATTACGGTGGTTTTCTGGTAAAATATAATACTGCCGGAAGTTTGGTTTGGGCCCGAAGAGCAGGGATATCCTCCGATCAGGCTCCAACTACAGGACTGAGCCTTTCAAGGTTATCAAAATTACATATCGATGCCCAGGATAATGTATATGTGGGCGGAAGCTTCTATAAATATTTGAATTTAGCGCCGAACTTTGTTTACAATCTTAGCAATCAGTTCTATCTTTTGCTGGCAAAATACAGTAAACAGGGAGTGGTACAATCCTGTGAAATTTATCCTTGTGAGTCAAATGGCGTGCGCGATCTGAAAGTACTGAATTCGACGGCTGATAATTTTTCTGTTGTTTCCGACCTGTCTATAGATTTTCAGTTAAACAACCTCCCGATAGCTGCTGAGCAGAAAAACCGACTTTATATTGCGAAAAGAGATGTGGTTACAGCAGGTAGCGAGGATTTTGATAAAACCGCTTTTTCGGTATATCCCAACCCGGCGACGGAATCCCTGTTTGTAAAAGGTATTGAAACATTGGACGACCAGCTGCAATTCTCCATATTTGATTTTAACGGCAGAAAAATCAGCAAAACGGAAAAACAAACAGTAATGGAAAAAGGAATAGACGTTTCAAAATTAGCCGGAGGAGTTTATTTCCTGCGTATAGAGGATGCTAAAGGAAATGTAAAACAGCATTCAAAATTCATCAAAAATAACCAATAATAACTGCCCGCTTCTTTATAAGTGGTGCAGCAGTGTTAATGCAAAAAAGAGATCAGATTTAAGTCGAACCATTAATTTTATAAGCCATGAATGCATTAAGAAACAAAGTACAGTTAATCGGTAATGTAGGGAGTGATCCCGAAATCAGAAACTTAGGCGAAGGAAAAAAACTGGCAAAGTTAGCCATTGCCACGAATGAAGTTTATTATAACGACAAAGGAGATAAGGTCACCGATACCCAGTGGCATACCGTGGTAGCCTGGGGGAAAGCGGCAGAAATTATCGAGAAATTTGTTGAAAAAGGAAAGGAAATTGCTGTTGAAGGAAAGCTGGTTCATAAAGTCTGGGAAGACAAAGACGGCAACAAACGCTATACAACAGAAGTCGTTGCCAATGAACTGCTGCTTTTAGGAGGCAGGTAACTTACCAACACAAAAGCTTGTCTTCGGATAAGCTTTTGTTTTTTTTAAATAGTTTATGAGTAAAGATTGGCAGCAACCCTGTAGGTATTGGCATGCGCCTCGATGATGGTCTTAATGTCGGGAGAATAGCCGCCACCCATACTGCATTGTACCGGAATACCGTGTGTCCGGCATAGTTGCAAGACCAATTCATCCCGTCTTTTGCAGGCAGCTACAGAGCAGCCCAGTTTGCCTAACTTGTCTGATGCTAAAATATCAACACCGCTGAGGTAGAAAATAAAATCCGGTTTTTGTTCGTGGATCAATTGCGGTAAGGTTCGGGTAAGAATGGCTAAATAAGCCTCGTCATCCGTGTGATCCGGAAGGGCAATGTCCAGATCGGAAATTTCTTTTTTAAACGGATAATTGGATTTTCCATGTATGGAAAAAGTAAAAACAGCATTGTCGTTCTGAAAAATTTCGGCAGTTCCGTTTCCCTGATGTACATCCAGGTCGACAATAAGGATTTTTTTAGCCAGTTTTTTACGGATGAGGTATCGGGCACCGATAGCCTGGTCGTTTAACAGACAAAAGGCTTCCCCTCTGTCAGAATACGCATGATGTGTGCCGCCGGCAATATTGAAGGCAATACCGGTCTGTAAGGCTTTTTCGGCGCCTAAAATGGTTCCCTGTGCCAAACGCAATTCTCTTTCAACCAATTCGGCAGTTAACGGAAAACCGATTTTGCGGACAGCTCTCGGATCCAGCGTTAGTGCGGTTAAGGCATCAACATATTCCTTTTTATGTACGGCGGTAATGTGTTCCATGTCGGGTAAACCGGGTTCAAAAAAAGCGGCTGCCGTTACCGTTCCTTCATGGAGTAACTGTTGCGGCAATAACTCATATTTGAGCATTGGAAAGCGGTGTCCTTCAGGAAGCGGATGCCTGTAAATGGGATGGAAAGCAATGGGAAACATCTATAGCGGATTAAGCTCGTCTGTAAGGCTTAACAGTACAAGGTTTTCATCATATTTAGCACTGTAGGCAAAGTTTTTACCCTCGAAAATTTTCTGGTATATATGCGCGTCTGTTTCCGGAGTTTTTAGGGTACCTAAATTGTCTTTAGGAATCCATTCCAGTATTCCTTCATTGGAAACCGGAGCAGGCTGATACGGAATATCGGCAACGTAAACAAAGCTGATCCAGTTATAATCTACCGGAGAAACTTCAAACAGGGTTCCCATAAAGGTGATGGTGCTTAATTGTATTCCGGTTTCTTCAAATGTTTCCCTGATGGCGGTTTCATGCGGAATCTCATAAGGTTCCAGTTTTCCGCCCACGGGAGTATAGTGATCCTTAAAAGGTTCTTTAAATCTTTTGAGCAGGAGCAATTCGTCATTGTGTTTCAGAATAACAAAAACAGCTATCTTTTTCATCTTTATTCGTTTAATAATTGCTGCAATTTTTCAAGGAATAAGCCAACGTGATAACCGTCTGCCAGCCCGTGGTGAACGTGAACGGAAATGGCCATCTCCATTACACCGTTTGTGGTGGTCATTTTGCCATAGGATATTTTCGGACAGCTATCGGCTAAAGTAAAACTCCTGGCATGGGATAATGAGGTGAAATTGACCCATGGCACAGAGGAGAAATGAATCAGATTGTCGCTGTTGAATTCCCGGGTAAAAAGACCGGAAGTATTGCGAACGCGTTCGATCTCGTTTTGTGCTATGACGGCAAAAGTATTAATATCTTCGTGGTACTCAATATAAGAGAAACCAAAACTGCTGTCCTCTCTGAAAATCGTAGAAGAAGCATCGATGCGGTCGTACACAACCACATGGTCACCGTCTATCCGGTAGCGAAAAGCTTCGACAGCATTTACCGCTGCCAGTGTTTTGTGTAAATAATAGGTAAAGAAAGAAATACCCAGGCTTTTTGCCGTGCTGTAGGCTTTGGTACAGTCAACCGTTGCGGTAAGTCCGAAAAAAGGCTCTTCAAATTTTCTAAAAAAATCAAAGTGCTCTTTTCGGTTCCAGTTAGCGATATCCAATTGTTTCTTCACTATAATAGTATCGGCAGTATATCCGTTAATTTTTCGATTGTTCTGAAATTCGGATGTTCTATTTTGTGATCAATCCGTTCGTGTGCCCAGGTGGTATGAAAAGGAACATGAACGGCATGGCCGCCAATTCCTAAAACCGGCAGTACATCCGATTTCAGGGAATTTCCGATCATAAAGAATTCTTCCGGTTTCAAATCCAGACGGGTTACCAGTTTCTGGTAATCGATTTCCTGTTTGTCCGACATAACTTCAATATGGTGGAAATAATGCCCGAGGCCGGAATCGTGAAGTTTTCGGTGCTGGTCTTTTAAATCACCTTTGGTTGCTACTACCAAACGGTATTTTCCTTTTAAAGCTTCCAGCGTTTCTTCAACGCCGTCCAGTAATTCAATCGGTTTTTCTAAAAGTTCTTTTCCCAGTTGGATTATTCTTTCAATAATGGCAACGTTAATCGTATTGTTCGATATTTTTAAAGCCGCTTCAATCATGGAAAGGATATATCCTTTAATGCCATAACCGTATAACGGCAGGTTTTCAATTTCGATTTTAAATAATTCCTGCGATAAGCCCTGGTGTGACAAATAATCCTGCATTAACTCGCAGAATTTTTTTTCGGTCTCTTCAAAATAAGGTTCGTTTACCCAAAGTGTATCATCGGCATCAAAGGCAATAACTTTTAAAGACATAAGGAATGGCGTTTAAAATGGTTAATAATTAGTTGATTGTTTCGCCGTTTTTAACGCCTTCTGCATCCGGATTGACAAAAACCAGTTTTCCTTCGGCATTTTCAGTCATTAAAATCATTCCTTCACTTTCTACACCTCTTAAAGCTCTTGGCGCTAAATTAGCCAGAACGGTAACTTGTTTTCCAATAACTTCTTCCGGTGTAAAATGTTCTGCAATGCCGGAAACAATAGTGCGAATGTCTATTCCGGTATCTACTTTAAGTACTAAAAGCTTGTTGGCTTTCGGCATTTTTTCGGCGGCAACGATTGTCCCGACTCTAAGGTCAAGTTTTGCGAAATCGTCGAAAGTAGCGACTTCTTTTTGAGGCGTAACGATTTTATTTTCGGCTTTATTGGCCACTTTGGTCGCTTCCAGCTTGTCTATTTGTTTCTGAATTTCTTCGTCTTCAATTTTAGCGAATAATAATGCTGCCTGTCCGATCTGATGTCCGGCAGGAAGTAAGTCGGATGTGGTACTGATGTCATTCCAACCGAAAGTATTGTCAATATTCAGGATACCTTTTAATTTTGCTGCTGTAAACGGAAGGAAAGGTTCTGCCAGAACACTTAATGCTGCGGCAATCTGAAGGGCAACATACATTTGTGTCTGTACTCTTTCCGGGTTTTCTTTTACAATTTTCCAGGGCTCTTCATCGGCTAAATATTTATTACCCAAACGGGCTACATTCATCAATTCGCCTAAAGCTTCTCTGAAACGGTAACGTTCTATTGAACTTGCAATAACCGCCGGATAGGCTTTCAGTTCTGTTAAAACAGCTTCGTCTACGGCTGTTAAGGCATTTGGCTGCGGGATGATTCCCTCATAATATTTGTTGCTCAGAACTACCACACGGTTGATGAAGTTTCCGAAAATAGCAACCAGTTCGTTGTTGTTTCTCGCCTGGAAATCTTTCCAGGTAAAATCGTTATCTTTTGTTTCCGGAGCATTAGCGGTTAGTGCATAACGCAATACATCCTGTTTTTCCGGGAAGTCTGTTAAATATTCATGTAACCAGACCGCCCAGTTTTTGGAGGTGGAAAGTTTGTTTCCTTCTAAATTTAAAAATTCGTTTGCCGGAACATTATCCGGTAAAATATAGCTTCCTTCTGCTTTTAGCATCGCCGGGAAGATCACACAATGGAATACAATATTATCTTTTCCGATAAAGTGTACCAGTTTTGTATCCTGGTCTTTCCAGTACGGTTCCCAGTCTTTTCCTTCACGGGCAGCCCATTCTTTTGTAGAAGAGATATAACCGATAGGGGCATCAAACCATACATATAATACTTTGCCTTCGGCACCTTCAACAGGAACCGGGATTCCCCAATCCAGGTCACGGGTTACGGCACGCGGTTTTAAACCATCGTCCAGCCATGATTTTACCTGTCCGAAAACATTTGGTTTCCAGTCATTTTTATGTCCGGTCAGGATCCATTCGCGTAAAAAAGCATCGTATTGGTCTAAAGGCAGGAACCAGTGTTTTGTGGACTTTAAAACCGGTTTAGTTCCGGTTATCGTCGATTTCGGATTGATTAAATCGGTTGCATTTAAAGATGTTCCGCATTTTTCACATTGGTCACCGTATGCTTCTTCATTGCCGCATTTCGGGCAGGTTCCGATAACAAAACGATCGGCAAGGAACTGTTGTGCCTTTTCGTCAAATAACTGCTCGGTAACTTCTTCGATGAACTTCCCGTCCTGATACAGCTTTTTGAAAAATTCTGAAGCGGTATCGTGATGGATCTGTGCAGAGGTTCTGGAATAATTGTCAAAAGAAATACCAAAATCTTCAAACGATTTTTTAATAATTCCGTTGTATTTATCGATAACTTCCTGTGGTGTAATGCCTTCTTTTTTTGCTTTCATAGAAATAGCCACACCGTGTTCGTCGCTTCCGCAAATGAAAGCAACATCTTTACCCTGCTGGCGTAAATAGCGGGCATAAATGTCGGATGGGACATAAACTCCAGCTAAATGGCCAATGTGTATCGGACCGTTAGTATAAGGTAAAGCGGCAGTGATCGTATATCTTTTTGGATTTTGTATCATAAAAACGTAAAATTAGATTTTGATAGTATTTTCAAAATGAAATGCAAAAATAGTTTATTAGACACTAATTAGTATGTTTTTTTTGCTCAAATTGCATAAAAACCTTTGTAAAAGGAATGAAAACATTGCCATAAAAAATAGTAAATTTGTTAGAAACGATTTCAAATGAAAATTATCAAACTATTCTCAAAAGCGGTATTTTTGAAGTCCTTTTTGATTTTAATATTATTAAATACAACGACTGATATATACTCGCAGAAAAGAATGAAAATACCATCCTATCTTAAAAAAGGCGACACGGTTGCCATTGTTTGTACCGCAAGAAAGTTTTTCCCGGAAGAGGCACAGCCTGCCATTGATTTGTTAAAGTCTTGGGGACTTGAAGTAAAATTAGGCAGAACCATCGGACTTGACAGCTGCCAGTTGGGCGGAACGGATAAGGAACGGATCCGGGATTTTCAGGAAATGATGGACGACGACGATGTTAAGGCAATCTGGTGTGCCAGAGGCGGATATGGAACAGTGCGTATTGTAGACAGCCTGGATTTTACCAAATTTAAAAAACACCCGAAATGGGTTATCGGATTTAGCGATGTAACGGTTTTGCACAGCCATATTCACAATATGAAAGTGGCAACACTACACGGTATCATGCCGTTTACAGTTCCCAGAACAGAAGAAATTTCGAAGGAAACGCTTCGGAAAGCACTTTTTGGAGAAAAACTAAAATATGAAGTACCGGCAAAGGGATATGAAATTGAAGGCAAGGCAAGCGGGCAGTTAGTGGGAGGTAACCTCTCTATTCTGTACAGTTTGTTAGGCTCTAAGTCGTCTATTGATACCAAAGACAAGATCTTGTTTATTGAAGATCTGGACGAATACCTGTATCATGTGGACAGAATGATGTATAACCTGAAGCGGAACGGCTATTTTGAAGGATTGAAAGGACTGGTTGTGGGCGGCATGACCGATATGCATGATAATGAGATACCGTTCGGACAGAATGAGGTTGGAATTATTTTAGCGATCGCCAAAGAGTACAAAATTCCGGTTTGTTTTTATTTTCCGGCAGGCCATGTGAAGGATAACAGGGCACTTATTTTGGGAAGTAGCGTAGATCTGGAAGTTACGAAAGATAAAATTACGCTGGAGTTCAAACCGTAATTGTTTTTAAGATGGCATCGCATAATGATTTGGGAAAACAGGGAGAAGAGATGGCGGTTGCCTTTTTAAAGCAAAAAGGGTATGAAATAGTGGAACAAAATTGGAAGTTTCAAAAGGCAGAAATAGATATAATTGCGAAAAAAGATGCAATTTTAGTAGTAGTTGAAGTTAAGACCCGTTCTAAATTAGATTTCGGTCTTCCTCAGGAATTTGTAAAATCGAGAAAAATTCAGCTTTTACTGAAAGCGGTTAACGAATATGTAATCCTAGAGGATATCGAATGTGACGTCCGTTTTGATATTATTGCTATCCATAAAGAGGAGGGTTGTTTTAATATTGAACATTATGAGGATGCTTTTTATTATTTCTAATTTATTTTTGTTAAAGTTTTAACAGATTGTTTTTTTTGTAATTTTACAAGATTTTTAAAAACCCACTATATTTATGAAAACTATTTCCTCTGTAGTTGAACATTACATTAAAACAAAGCCATTTTTGCTCAATGGTTTGTCGCAAGGCATTATTAATTTAACTTCACTGGCACGGGTAATGATGCCGGAACTAGAGCAAGAATTAGGTAAAAACATTAAACAGGGTGCTGTAGTAATGGCCCTTAAAAGACTTTCCGAAGAGCTCGGATTTCGAATGAACCATAAATTAGATAAGGTTCTGAAGAATCTCGGAGAAATTACCGTTCGCTCTTCACTGACGGATTATAATTTCGCAATTACACCAAAGGTGCTGAGCTGTCAATCGGATCTTATTGCTGAAATTAATAACTATACCGATATCTTTTATACCTCTTCAAGAGGAGTTAACGAAACCAATATTATTGTAAGTGATTCGCTTAATCATCTGGTAGAAAAACATTTCGCAGAAGAGAAGTGGGCACATAAAACAGAAAATCTGGCTTCGATTACCGTTAAACTTCCAAAAGACAATCTTTCTGTTCCCGGATTGTTCTACTATGTTTTCCAGCGTTTGGCCTGGGAAGGAGTAAACATCTGTGAAGTAGTTTCAACAAATTACGAGTTTACTATAATCGTGAGCGACGATCAGGTTGATATTGCCTTTAAAGCAATAAAAGACCTTAAGAGTATGTAGTTAAAAGGTTAAAATCATACGGTTATACCGTTAGTATTGATTAGTAGTTGATTATTTTTTTATATTTGGACTGACTAAAAATACTAACTAGACTAGCTAAAATGAAAAAAATTACCCTTTTTCTGACCCTAATGGTAGGGTTAACTGTCTTTTCTCAGAATAAAGTCGCCCAGAAAGTGGGTGAATTGCAGTCGAGAAAGGCAGACTTCAAGAAATTTTCGGTATTAGCAGCGTCACAAAAACCGCAGGGTAAAGAAATTTCCCGGGTGGTAAGTGATGCTTCTTTTGCAGAGATTAAGACGGAAGCGGTTAATGAAATTGTATCCCAGAAAAACGGAACAATTGAATTGGAAATACCTTATCACGATGAAATCATAACGCTTCAGCTTTATAAAGTGGATTTATTAGCTGAAGGGTTTCATATTGATACGGATAAGAAGAAAAATATTGCCTACCAGCCGGGTGTTTATTATCGCGGAATCATTAAAGGAGATGACAAATCGTTAGTGTCCTTTAACTTTTTCAGGAATGAATTGAACGGAATTGTTTCCAGTGCAAAACTGAGTAATCTAACCATCGGTAAACTGGATAAAAAGAACAACCAGAAAGATTACATTATCTATGAAGATCAGAAATTAAAAATTGCCAACGATGCAGAATGTGCTACTGATGATAAAGTAGGGGAATTCAAAAATGAACCTGCTACATCATTGAACCCAACTAGTACAAAATGTGTGACGGTTTATTTTGAAATGGATTACAACCTGTATCAGTCCAACGGAAGTAATACAACAACAACTTCAAACTGGATGACCTCTGTTTTTAATAATGTACAGACATTATATAATAACGATGGTATTACAACAGCGTTGAAATCGGTTTATATCTGGACAACACAGGATCCTTATGAAGGAGTAGGAACCAGTTCAGGGGATTATCTTGGTAAATTTAATGCTGTAAGACCGGTATTTGATGGCGATGTAGGACAGCTTGTAGGTATTGATCCGGGAGGATTAGGCGGTGTAGCAGTAACCATTGGCGGAATATGTACAGCTAACAATTACAGTTATTCTGATGTGAACTTCAGCTACAGTACAGTGCCTACTTATTCCTGGACCGTTCAGGTGGTAACACACGAATTGGGTCACTTGCTTGGATCAAGACATACGCATGCCTGTGTGTGGAATGGCAATAACACGGCGATTGATAACTGTGCACCAAGTGCATTGGGATCTACAGCAGAAGGATACAGCTGTATGACAAACCCTCCAACAATCCCTTCTTCTTCCGTTAAAGGAACCATTATGAGCTACTGCCATTTGGTGAATGGAGTAGGAATAAGCTTTACAAACGGATTTGGTCCGCAGCCAACAACGGCCATTTTAAATCACGTAAACTCCAGAGCCTGTTTGAGTACAGACTGTATCAATACCTGTATCAATACGGTTACCGGAATAGAATCGACTATGGGAGCTGGCAATACATCAGCCATCATCACATGGACAGATTCCGGAACGGCTACCTCCTGGGAAATTGTGGTATTCCCGTTTTCAGGAACGCCGGGAACGTGGACTACGGTTACTACCAATTCGTTTGATGCTCAGGGCTTAAGTCCGAATACCTATTATAAAGTTAGAATCAGACCGGTTTGTACTGCCGGAGCAACCTCATTATCCCGTGATTATATATTGTTAACAGGTGCAGATTACTGTAACAATATTCAGTTAACAGATACCGGAGGTGTATTTGGACAATATGCTAACAACCAGACTTTTGTTAGATCGTTAGTGCCGAATCTGGCTAATAATAAAGTGAAAATCACTTTTACAAGCTTCAGACTGGAAGACGGTTATGACTTCCTGTATGTTTATAACGGTTCTACTACTGCAGCACCATTGGTGGGCGGTGCAGGATTGACCGGAACAACAATTCCGGCACCAATTGAATCGACAGCTGCAGACGGAGCATTGACACTTAAATTCGTTTCCGATCCGGGTGTAACCGATTCCGGCTGGGTAGCAACAACATCTTGTGTGCCGTCATTGGGATTAGATGAAGCAACCTATCTGGATTTCTCTTACTATCCGAATCCTGCAAACGGTTTGGTAACTATAGTTTCCAAAGATGCGATAACCGCTTTAGAGGTGTTTAACGTACAGGGACAATTATTGTACTCGAACAAGCTGAATGATATGACTACAAAAGTTGACATGTCAAATTATGCAACAGGTACTTATTTCTTTAAAATGACTATCAATAATCAGACAGTGAATTTTAAAATTGTGAAATTTTAATTAAAATAAAATCACCAATGTTTAAAAACCGTTTACACTCACAGGTAAACGGTTTTTTTAATTTTCAAATCCTTATCTTTGTTTGTAAAACAAAAACAAAACTATGTACGAAATTATTCAAAAAGCCCATTCCGGTTTGGCTTACCTGGCTTTATTGGCATTATTTATTGCAGTGATTAATGCTTTTATGGGGATTAATTCTAAAAGAAATTTTGAACCAAAAGACCGAAGAATCTCATTATTCGGATTAATTTTTTCCCACATCCAATTACTTTTTGGTTTTATTCTTTACTTCGTTTCCCCGTTAGGTAAAGAAGCACTTGGACAAATGAGTAACAGTGCCCTTCGATTAACATCCTTGGAACATCCGCTGATCAATATTATTGCGATTGCTTTAATCACTGTAGGATGGTCAAAACATAAAAGAGAAGAAAGCGAAAATGGAAAATTCAAAAAAATCGCCGTTTTTTATGCAATAGGATTACTTCTTATATTAAGCAGAATACCATGGAGTCTATGGTTTTAATAATTGAAAGCCCGTAAGGGCTTTTTTTATCAATGGCATGTTTCTTGCTGACTTAAGTATCTTTAAAATTGAATAGAATGAAAAAAATAATTGTATATATAGTATTCGTTTCGCTTTCTGTTTTGCTAATTAGCAGTGTTACCGGTAAGGTTTTTGCCGTACAGGCTGACCCTAAAACAAAAGCAAATGATACCATTAAAAAAGATTCAATCGCTATTCAGGGCGGACTTAAACTTAAGGGTTTCAAGAAAAATGTTCACGCATCCTATTATGCCGATCGGTTTAATGGCAGACGAACAGCCAGCGGTAAAAAATTTGACAATTCAAAATATACGGCAGCACACCGGAACTTACCGTTCGGATCTAAAATTAAAGTGACAAATGTTGCCAATAAAAAAGCGGTTATCGTTGAGGTAATCGACAGAGGACCATTTACCAGAGGACGTGAAATCGATTTGTCCAAAAAGGCGTTTATGGAAATCACTCATGGTAAGGGAAGAGGATTTGTCAATGTAAATATTGAAATAATCCAGGATTAATTACTTCAGCTTACTTCCTTTAGCAGCCCACCATCCGATGGTTTCCACTTCCAGCCGGCCGGCTTTTACCGCCGGATCCAGTTTGGCAAGACTGTCAGCCTCTTTTAAAGTAGCGGTGTTAAAAATGACAATACCGGAAATATTGTTGTGTTTGTCAATAGGACCGGCAAGGCTTATTTTACCGGTTTCATGCAGCCAGGAAAGATGGGCCATGTGATTTTTCTGGATCATTTCCGTTTCTTCTTTCGGCTGATTTCTGTTTTTCCCTTTTTTTAATAAAACCAGAAAATACTTCTGCATGGTGTAGGTAGTATCACCGTCTTTATAACGAAACGTCTCCGGGACAACTCCGGAAACCACTGCTTTCTTTTCCGTTTGGTTTTTTGGAGTACCGCATGAAAAAAGAAAGAATAATGCCGATAAGGAGGTAAAATATTTCATAAACAAGGGTTAAAGTGACCAGCTTTGATACGGATGATGACTTAAAAAAGCATTGTAATACCTTTTGTCACCCGTGACTTCTTTGCCAATCCAGTCCGGTTTTTCGAAATGCTCCGATTCCGAATCCAGTTCAATCTCGGCAATAATCAATCCTTCGTTTTCTCCGGAAAACACATCTACTTCATAAACGTGATTACCCTGCGGTATCTCGTAACGGATTTTATCTATAACTCCTTTTTCACATAAAAGAAGAAGGTTTTCGGCTTCTGCCAGTGGAATCTCCGTTTCCCATTCAAACCGGGTCGTTCCCGACGCATTGCCTTTGCCCTTGATCGTGATATAACCCTTTTTGCCTTTGATCCGTACCCTTACCGTTCTTTCCGGATTGGAATTCAGATAACCCTGGACAATCCTGTTTTCGGTATGTGCAGCGGCTTTAAAAGCATCGGATGTAACTAAAAACTTTCGTTCTATTTCCTGCATTTTTAGAGAAATTAACCTAATTTAGGAGCAAGTTAAGAAAATAATACCGCTCAAATTGTAATTTTGCGGGAGAATAATTGCCAAAAACAACAGTATGAATTTAAGACATAAACTACAATCAGCCTTGACCATAGAAGCGTTATTTAACAAACACTTTGAAAATCAACAATATGTCTCTGAAGATAATCTGCACTTTTTGGTGGATTTAGTTCATCTTTTCCGACCGAAAAAACCAAAAAAAGAAACCGTTGTTTCCATTGCGAAATTACTGCTCTACCTACAGGAGAATCCCGAAAAAAGAGCCTTACTGATAACCTATCTGACGCATGTTTTTAAAGAAAGAAAATTCAGCCGGATGCTTTCGGATGCAGCGATATTGCAGGATTCCGATTTTGTTTTTGAAGTAAAAAAACGATTGTTAGCCAAGGTTTTACCCTATCAGCCGCAAAAAGACACACTGCAATACATCTTGAATCAGGTGTTTTACCTGAACTCGGATGCTGTCTGGATTAACAAAGTCCCGATGGAAGAGCTGTACCAGCTTTATGATTTATTGTCTTTTAACGATATGTATGTTTCGGCTAAAGAAAAATCACCACTGTCCGAAATGCTGCAGGTAATGAGCATTATCCCGCAGCGTATGAGCGGTAGAGCGATGGAGAATGATGTGATCAAGATGGTGCCGGAATACAGCCAGTTTGAAAGTCCGTTTACCGCTTTTGAAAAAGAATTGCTGCTGATAATAGAAAGGGTAAGAACCGATGAAGCGCATTCCATTACATCCGATGATCATTTTTACAAGCAATTACTGATCTTACACAAACAATGTGAAGAATATGTCGACAAGGCATTTAGCAACAGCTCCAAATACGGAATATCGATAAAAGTTAACCAGAGTTTGCTGCGAATCCGCCAGCAGCTGTACCGGATGAAAATCCTGATTCCGTTATTGGTGGTCAATAAAGAAGAAGACAAAAGAAACAATACCATTCAGTTAGCATTAAAACTCATCAAGTTTAATTGCTATAAAAATAATGTCGGCCAGTTGTTCAACGAAAGTACACAGTTGCTTTCGTATGAAATCACGCAGCATACGGCCAAAACCGGCGAGCATTATATTACGGAAAGTGCCGGCGAATATTTTGGCATGCTGAAGGCGGCACTTGGCGGCGGCTTTATTGTTGGGGTGCTTTGCGTGATCAAACTATTGTTTTCGAAGATTGAAACCAGTGCTTTCGGACATGCCTTTTTATACAGTTTGAACTATTCACTGGGTTTTATCGCCATTTACCTTTGCGGATTTACGCTGGCAACCAAACAGCCGGCAATGACGGCAGCAACCATTATCCAGTCGTTAGAAAAAGGAATGAAGAAACAGTCCAGAAACGAAGACAAGCACAGCTCGTTTGCCCGGCTTTTTGCCCGTTTATTCCGTTCGCAGTTTATCGCTTTTGTGGGTAACGTAGTCATGGCTTTCCCCGTTTCGTTATTGGGAATATGGCTTATCGACCTTGTTTTCGATTACAATATTGCAGCGACAAAATGGCCTAAACTATTGGGAGATTTAAACCCCATATATTCTGCGGCCATCTTCCACGCTTCGATAGCCGGTGTGTTTTTATTCCTTTCCGGGATTATTTCGGGAAGTATTTCCAATCGAAACAAACACAATCAGGTGTATTATAGAATCCAGGAGCACCCGTTGTTAAAACTGAGTCTGGGTGTGGAAAAAACAAAAAAAATAGCCACCTGGTTTGAAAATAACTGGGCGGGAATTGTTTCAAACGGATGGTTTGGAGTCTTTTTGGGAAGTACCGCTTCAATAGGAATCTTTTTAGGACTAAACCTGGATATCCGCCACATTACTTTTGCCAGCGGAAACTTTGCCTTAGGACTATACGGAACCGATTTTAAAGTGGATTTCTGGATGATTTTCTGGAGCATCCTCGGAATCGGAATAATTGGTTTTATGAACTTTATTGTAAGTTTTGCACTGTCGTTAGGACTTGCGTTTCGTTCCCGGAATATTCCAATCTCGGAATTCCGTTTGCTGAATAAAGCCATCTGGGCACATTTTAAAAAACATCCGGGTGCCTTTTTCTTCCCGCTAAAGGAAAGAAATCACGAAGAATAATCGTTATTCAGCTGCCGGATCATATCGGAAGGCGTAATTTTTTCAAGCTGCTTAAACACACGGTTAAAAGTAGATTGATTCGAGAATCCTGCTTCGGTATAAATAGACATCAGCGTTACTTTTTCCAGATCGTTTTCGACCAATAGTTTTTTCACACAATTAACCCTGTACCGGTTGAGATAGCTGTTAAAATTGGGATAACCGTGATGGCGTATTGCTTTTGAGATATAGCTGTTGTTTACACCCAATGCTGCCGACAGTTTGGAGATGTTGAAAGTAACATCCTTATAAAACTGCTGGTCTTGCATGGCACTTTCAATCTTTTCAAACAGTTCATCTGCAAACGGCGGATCTTTTTCGGCAACGTTGCCCGTTCGGATTTCCGTATTCGGCACATTTTCAATTTGATGGTAAATCTCTTCCCGCCTTATTTTATCCTTGTAATAGATGAGAAGGGCAATCACTGCCACATTAGAGATAACAAGAAAAGTATCCGTAAGCTTTACATCTTCCCGGGTGTGTTCTTTAAAGTCAAAATCAAAATTTACGGAAATCAAATAGCCTGCAGCAATATTTAAAAGAACAAACAGGCTGTAGAGAATAACATATTTTCTGGAGAAAAATACATAAGCGGCTAATGGAATTGGCATAAGCCATACAAAACTTGCTACAGAGTTGTGCCAGAAAGCGAGCATGATGTAAAAATTGTAAAAGGAAGCAATGATCATATACGAGTGAACCAGTATGTTAACAGAGTACCGCTTGCCAATAATGAAATAAGAATATAGCAGGAAAAAAAGCCCGCCATAGAGATACCAGGACATTGTTTTGTCTACAATGAAAAAGGTAAAAATGCCGGCAAATATAAAAAGCACAATGGTCATTAAAATGATATAGGAACGAACCAACGCTTTTTTATATTTTTCGATCTTCTGAAGTTTTGTAAGGCCTGAGGATGTCATTACTGTTCTATTATTACCGGGTTATTACTTCAACTATTTTTCAATCAGTCATATTCTGTAAATGACTGCATTAAGGCGTTGACTAGAAGTGCTTTATAGAGTATAAGCCGTTTTCCGGTTTTCATTGATAGGACCTGAAAATGATTTGTCTGGCGGGATAACTTTGCACTTCAATAAAGCGGGATAACTCTTTGTACTATTAAAGCGGGGTAACTTTATTTTGGGGTAAAGTGTTTATTAGTGTAAAGATAAAGAAGACAAGGTAAAAATAAAATGATTTCCAGGTCGTATCCCGCTTTTTTAATAAAATATTTAAAAAGCACGTAAAAAGATGAAGGAAGTTAAGTTATTGGGATGCAGTTTGATTTTAAGTTTTTTTTCTATTGGAATTTTTGCACAGGTAGGCATCAATACAGCGGCTCCGAAAGCCACTCTGGATGTTGTGGGAAAACCGGATGCCGCAACATCGGCCGACGGCGTAATTGCTCCGAGAATGACCGGTGATCAGCTAAAAGCCAAAGATGCGGTCTATCTTGCTGAGCAGACCGGAGCACTGGTATATGTAACGGAAGCGGTAAACACACCATCAGTAAAAACGGCGAGAGTAGATAAGCCGGGATATTATCTCTTTAACGGGGTAACCTGGAAATTTGCTTTTGGCGGAAATGATGAGGACATTGCCATCGGCGAATTGGTCTATTATCACGGTAGTATTCCGGCAAGTACGGCCGGCGCGAATATCCTGGCAAGCACCTATCTTGCTGACCTTCCCGTATTGGGCGGTGTGCTGAGGCTGGATGCCCAGTTTAACGCCAATTCCTCGGGAACAGGTGCCGCAACTACATTTAATCCCCGTTTGTACAACGTGAGTACCGGCAATATTAAAATTTGGGTTTCGGAAGTGTCTACCCATACCGGAGATTCCGATAATGGAAACATAAAATTAGTGCCGGGTGATTACCGGCAGTTTGACGATGGCGTTTACCTAACCCAGACCCATAATGAAACGGTAACTTTTGATATTACAATGCAGGAGCCGGAACCACGATGGTACAGGGTATATTATGCCATTCGCGTAGACAATAAATCCTATGCAGGAAGCAGTAATGCGACCACTACAGATACAAATACGGCAGACAATACCCGGGAATTGTTTTTATCGGTACAGAAGCTGTATTGATTTCCGGAACTATTTAAAAAAAATCCATTTCTACAAACATAAAACAGAACCTATGTGATCAGAGAGGCTTAACGGCCTCTTTTTTTATTTGCGGATTTTGTTCTTTCGTGCTGTAGCAAACAGCCTGAGGGCGAAAAACGGAAGCCTCTTTTTCGTATCATTATCGCTTCATATCAGGGTTGATAATAAATTTCCTATTAAACCGGAAGTGTCTGAAAGTATCGCCGTTTTTTTCAGGAATGCTTATTTTTTTATGGAATATACAATAAATTTACTCCATGGAATCGACTCCCTATTTCCGCAAAATTATCCATGTCGATATGGATGCTTTTTATGCTTCTGTTGAGCAAATGGACAATCCTATGCTTAAAGGGAAACCTGTTGCTGTTGGTGGTAGTGAAGTGCGGGGAGTGGTTTCGGCAGCGAGTTATGAAGCCCGGAAATTTGGTGTTCGGAGTGCAATGAGCGGCTATCTTGCCAAGAAAAATTGCCCGGAACTCATTTTTGTCCGGCCCCGTTTTGACCGCTATAAAGAGATCTCTAAAAAAATCCGTGCTATATTTCATGATTATACGGATCTGGTGGAACCGCTTTCGCTGGATGAAGCCTATCTGGATGTTACCGAGAACAAAAAAGGAAACCCCAGTGCGACATTAATTGCCAAAGAAATCCGGAAACGGATTTTTGATGAAGTGGGCTTAACGGCTTCGGCTGGAATTTCCATTAATAAATTTGTAGCAAAAGTAGCCAGCGATATTAATAAACCAAACGGACAAAAAACCATCAACCCGGAAGAAGTGGAGCAATTTCTGGAAGAACTGGATATTAAAAAATTCTACGGAATTGGTAAGGTCACGGCGGAAAAAATGTATCAGAGCGGAATCTTTACCGGCAAGGATTTAAAAGCAAAATCGGTTGAATATTTAGAAGAACATTTTGGAAAAAGCGGCGTGCATTATTACAGCATTGTCAGGGGTATTCACAACAGTTCGGTAAAACCCAACCGGACGTTGAAATCGGTTGGCGCCGAAAGAACCTTTAACATCAATCTCTCTTCGGAAATCTTTATGGAAGAGAAGCTGGAAAACATTGCAAAAGAACTGGATAAGCGAATGAAGCCTCAAAAAATAGCCGGCAAAACCGTTACGCTTAAAATTAAATATTCCGATTTTACGTTGCAGACAAGAAGCAAGACGCTGCCGTATTTTATTTCGGATAAAAGCCTGATTTTTGAAACGGCCAAAGAATTGCTCTACCAGGAAAAAATGAAAGATTCGGTGCGTTTACTCGGAATTTCTTTAGGAAACCTGAATACGGAAATAAAGAAAGCCGTTGTAGTACAGTTAAAATTTGATTTCTAAGTATAATCCGGAAACCGGTATCAAATAAAAAAGCTACCCGTTTGGATAGCTTTTTTAGTAGTATACTAGTTGATCTGCGAGATTCGTAAGGTATTAACCATCCCTTTGTCAATCACCGGCATTGCGGCAAGATTGATAAGCATGTCGCCTTCTTCGACAAATCCTTTTTCTTTCGAAATTTTATTGATATCCTCTACGGTATCGTCAGTGCTGACCAATTTGTCGTATAGGAATGTATGTACCCCCCAAAGCAGGCTCAATTGTGTTACAATTCGTTTGTTTGAAGTAAATACCAGAATATGGGAATGAGGTCTCCATGCCGAAATCTGGAAAGCCGTATAACCGCTATTCGTTAAAGTTGAAATGGCTTTGGCATCAATATCATTAGCCATTAAAGCAGCGTGGTAACAAATCGATTTTGTAATGTAGCGTTTGGTTCTTACCAATGGCGGATTTTGAGGTACTTTAATTAAAGGAGAGTTTTCAACGCTCTCAATAATCTGTGTCATTTTCTCAATTACCTGAACCGGGTAACTACCCACAGACGTTTCTCCGGAAAGCATTACGGCATCGGCACCATCCATTACGGAGTTTGCCACGTCGTTTACTTCTGCACGGGTAGGTGTTAGGCTGGTGATCATTGTTTCCATCATTTGTGTGGCAATGATTACCGGTATACGGGCTGTTTTAGCTCGGTGTACCAGTTTTTTCTGGATCAGCGGTACTTCCTGAGCCGGCATTTCCACACCCAGATCACCACGGGCAACCATTAAACCATCGGCAAAAGCAACGATTTTATCAATGTTTTCAACAGCTTCCGGTTTTTCAATTTTAGCAATAATCGGAATTTTATGGTCGGAATTTGCAGCGATCAGATCCTGTAAATCTTCCAGGTCTTTTGGTGTTCTAACGAATGAAAGCGCAATCCAGTCCACATTGTTTTTAATGGCAAAAAGCGCATCACGGATATCTTTTTCGGTTAAAGCCGGAAGCGATACTTTGGTATTCGGAAGGTTTACCCCTTTTTTAGATTTTAAAGGACCACCCTGAATCACAACCGCTTTTACTTCGGTATTTTTATCGGTTTCCAGAACTTCGAAAATAAGCTTTCCGTCGTCCAGAAGGATGCGTTCTCCGGGATTCACATCTCTCGGGAACTCTTTATAGTTCATGTACACTTTTTGGGCAGTACCTAAAATGTCTTCGGCAGTGGTGAAAGTGATTTCATCGCCTTTGCTGACTACGACATCTTCCTTCATAACGCCTACGCGCAGTTTTGGTCCCTGTAAATCGGCCAGTATGGATGTTGCATAGCCAAATTCTTCGTTTAGCCCTCTAATAATGTCAATACGTTCTTTAACATCGGTATAATCAGCATGAGAAAAATTAATTCTAAACACATTTACTCCTGCATCGATCATATCTTTAATGATCTCTCTTGTACTGCATGCAGGACCAAGTGTTGCTACAATTTTTGTCTTTTTTCTTGTCGGCATTTGTATTAGAAAATTAAATTATTTTTTGATTTTAGTTTGTTCTGATCGATTTTGTAGGCCATGGTGATCTGTTTAATCGTTAGTAATTGGTCGATTAAACTGTCCAGGTCAAAAAAATCGTCGGTATTTTCGATTTTTATAATGTAATCCACTTTTTTTAATTCCGGAAGCAGGAAGATGTTGGTAGTAATATCAAATTCTGTTTCCTCAAAAAGGGTTGTTGCTTTCGTTTGGCGGGTTATTATTTTGGTCTTGTTCGGAATTAAATTCCAGAACAATTCATTGGCTTCGTCATCAAAAATAAAGCGGGTAAAATGACTTTTTCCCTCCTCGATCTGGATGCCGATGTCTTTACTGCTTTTTTCGAAGGTAACCGGTAATTTCTGATTGATAAAATAGGCTAATCGATAATCTTCCAAGGTAGCATGAATTGCAATCAATTCATAATCTTCGGAAATGAAATCGTCAATCAGTAGTTTGTGAATAGCCATATTTTCTTAAAAAATCAAATGTAAAGATAGTACATTAAAGATTTAAAAAACAGCAAAGCCGTGTTGTTAACGATAATTTAGCAAAGGCAGGTTGTTACTTTTTGTTCATCTTTTCCTGAAAAGCAAAATAGGCTCTTTGTGAGGCTTTCTCTTCTGCTTTTTTCTTAGACGTTGCTCTTGCTCTTGCAACGATCTTGTTGTCAATCTTTAATTTAACGCCAAAATATTTAATGCCTTCGTTTCCGTTGTCTTCAAAAACATCATAATGGAATGACAGCTTTTCTTTCTGGCACCATTCAATGACAAGACTTTTATAGCTGATTACTTTTCCTTCCAGTTTCGGGATATCGACATAAGGAGTGATGACCTTTTTGTGGATAAATTTCTCACAATAGGTAAACCCTCTGTCCAGGTAAATGGCGCCGATTAAGGCTTCGAATAAATTTCCGTGTATATTCTCACCAAAATGCTGGGTAGACACTTTGCTTTCCACGTGTTTGATCAGGTTCAGGTCCTTGCCCAATTCGTTAAGGTGTTCCCGGCTCACGATTTTGGAGCGCATCTTGGTCAGATAGCCTTCATCGCCGGTGGGAACCATATTGAAAAGGTGGGCTGCAATAACAGAGCCCAGCATGGCATCGCCTAAAAACTCCAAACGTTCGTAGTTAAGCGGGTTTCCATCCTCGTCCGTTTTGTTCATCGAACGGTGGGTGAAAGCCTTGCGGTAATGGTTTAAATTTGCGGGTTTGAATCCTAATATTTTTTGGATTTCATCAAAAAAAATCCCGTCTTCATTAGAGCGGGAATTTGAAAATATTTTTTTGATAATACTCATTAGAATACTATAGCTCTATTTTTTTAACTAATACGCAAGCATTGTGTCCGCCAAAACCAAAAGTATTACTCATCACAACTTTCATGTCTCTTTTCTGAGCCTGATTGAAGGTGAAGTTTAATTTGTTATCGATGTTTTCATCATCGGTAAAATGGTTGATCGTTGGAGGAACAATTCCGTGTACGATAGAAAGAATAGAAGCAATTGCTTCAATGGCTCCGGCAGCACCCAGTAAGTGTCCGGTCATTGATTTTGTTGAATTCAGGTTTAACGTATAAGCGTGTTCGCCAAATACGTGCTGAATAGCTTTGCTTTCGGCAATATCGCCTAATGGTGTAGAAGTTCCGTGCATGTTCACACCGTCTACATCCGTTGGTTGTAAGCCGGCATCTCTCAAACAGTTCAACATTACATTTTTAGCACCAAATCCTTCCGGATGCGGAGCTGTAATGTGGTGTGCATCTGCTGACATTCCACCACCGCCAATTTCGCAATAGATTCTGGCACCACGAGCCACAGCGTGTTCGTATTCTTCCAGAATTAAAGCACCGGCTCCTTCTCCTAGTACAAAACCTTCACGGTCTTTGTCCATAGGGCGGGAAGCTGTTTTGGGATCGTTGTTTCTTGTAGAAAGGGCATGCATCGCATTAAAACCACCCATACCTGCAATGGTAACTGCTGCTTCAGAACCACCCGTAACCATAACATCAGCATGGCCTAAACGGATATAGTTAAAAGCATCAATTAATGCATTTGTAGAGGAAGCACAAGCCGAAACTGTAGTGAAGTTCGGACCTCTGAATCCGTATTTTATTGAAATGTGACCTCCGGCGATATCCGCAATCATTTTTGGTATAAAGAACGGATTGAACTTAGGAATACCACTTCCTTTTGCAAAATCCATAACTTCCTGCTGGAAAGTTTCCAAACCGCCAATACCGGATCCCCAGATAACACCAACTCTGTCTTTATCTAATTTGTCAAAATTGAAATTAGCATCGTTAACCGCCTCTTCAGATGAAACCATTGCATATTGCGCATAACGGTCCATTTTACGAGCCTCTTTACGATCTATGAAATTTTCAACATTAAAACCTTTTAGCTCACAAGCAAATTGTGTTTTGAAGTTGGTTGCATCAAAATAAGTAATTGGAGCCGCTCCGCTTACACCATTAATAAGACCATTCCAGTATTCTTGAATATTGTTACCAATAGGAGTAAGTGCACCTAATCCCGTTACTACAACTCGTCTTAATTTCATACGTTCAATTTTATAGTTTCAATTTAAACAAAAATACCCATGTTGTTTTCTTTTATGAATCAAAGGAAACATGGGTAATTTGATATATATTTTAATAGATTGTTTCCAATCAGTAGTATTTCTCTTAACCAAATACCTGTTGAAAAATAATAACACCCATGTATTCAGGAAAATGAACACATGGGATGCATGAGGTTATTATTTCTTAGCTTCTTCTATGTAAGAGATAGCTTGGCCAACAGTAGCAATGTTTTCAGCTTGGTCATCTGGAATTTGAATATCGAATTCTTTTTCGAACTCCATAATAAGCTCAACAGTGTCTAATGAATCAGCTCCTAAATCGTTAGTGAAGCTTGCTTCCGTTACAACTTCGTTTTCGTCAACACCTAATTTGTCTACGATAATCGCTTTTACTCTTGATGCAATGTCTGACATAATCTTTAATTTTAAAATTTAATTTGTTGGCAAAAATAAAAAACTTTATTTTAATACAACATTTTAGTTAATAAATGTGGCTACGAAAATAAAAAATTAATTTTACAAAGGCCTCTAAAAACTGTTTAATATCATTTATTATTCTTTTTTTTGCGGAATAAAAAAACACGGGATCGATGAGAAAGATTGTGATATTTGCTTCTGGTTCGGGCTCTAACGCCGAAAAAATTATTTTACACTTCAGGGATAATAGCCAAATACAGGTGGCGGCAGTTTTTTCGAATAATGCCACTGCAAAAGTTTTGGAAAAATCGGAAAAATTGGGTGTTTCGACCGTAATTTTTGACAAAAACGAGCTTTTTGACGGAACTGTTCTGGAAAAAATCGACACAATTCGGCCGGATCTGATCGTTTTAGCAGGATTTCTTTGGAAGTTTCCGGACAGTATTATTGCGCATTATCCCGATAAAATCATCAATATTCATCCGGCATTATTACCGAAATATGGCGGTAAAGGAATGTATGGCATGCATGTTCACCGTGCCGTTCTGGAAAATAAAGAAGCGGAAACGGGGATTACAATACATTATGTAAACGAACATTATGACGAAGGCGGTATTGTATTTCAGGCACGGACAGCTGTTGCAGATTGTCTGACGCCTGAAGAAATTGCGCATAAAGTGCAGCTTCTGGAACACGACCATTTCCCGGTGGTGATTGAAAACCTGTTAAAAGAATAACGTGAGTCACGAAGTACATATATATACAGACGGTGCTGCCAAAGGCAATCCCGGTCCCGGCGGTTACGGTGTAATCCTGCAATGGGTAGGCAAACCGTATAAAAAAGAATTCTTTGAAGGTTTCCGCCTCACGACCAATAACAGGATGGAATTGCTGGCGGTAATCGTAGGACTTGAAAAGCTCAAAATACAGGGCACAAAAGTGCTGGTTATCTCCGATTCCAGATATGTGATTGATTCCGTAGTGAAAGGCTGGGTTTTCGGCTGGGAAAAGAAAAACTTTGACGGGAAGAAAAATCCGGATCTCTGGATGCGGTTTTTAAAGATTTACCGCAAACACCAGGTGGACTTCAAATGGGTAAAAGGACACAATAACCACCCTCAGAATGAACGATGTGACGAGCTGGCGGTAATGGCTTCACAGCTGGAAAAACTTTCTGTGGATACCTTTTATGAAAGAGAGCAGCATAATTAGGGAATGCTGTTGTAAACTTTACAATTACTTTGTGATGCTGAATCGTTGCAACTCTGAAACTTATGAAGTATATTTGCACCCTAATTTTCAACTCGTTTTATGAATAAATTATTAATTGTAGGAACTGTTGCTTTTGATGCAATTGAAACACCGTTTGGAAAGACTGATAAAATTTTAGGTGGTGCTGCTACATATATTGGACTTTCGGCTTCTTTTTTTAATTTAAAGTCGGCTATAGTTTCTGTAGTTGGTGAAGATTTTCCACAAGAATATTTAGACTCACTTAAAAATAGAAATATTGATATCTCTGGACTTGAAGTTGTAAAAGGAGGAAAGACCTTCTTTTGGAGCGGACGTTATCACAACGATTTAAATTCAAGAGATACCTTAGATACACAATTGAATGTATTGGCAGATTTCCAGCCAAAAGTACCGGCAGATTTTAAAGATGCCGATGTAGTAATGTTAGGAAATTTGCATCCTATTGTACAAAGCAGTGTTTTGGATCAAATGGAATCACGTCCTAAATTAGTAGTATTGGATACCATGAACTTCTGGATGGATTGCGCTTTACCGGAATTACTGGATGTCATTAAAAGAGTAGATGTAATTACAATTAATGATGAAGAAGCACGCCAGTTGTCCGGAGAATACTCTTTGGTGAAAGCGGCTGCTAAAATTCAGGAAATGGGACCTAAGTTTGTGGTAATCAAAAAAGGAGAACACGGAGCATTATTGTTCCACAATAAAGAAGTTTTCTTTGCACCGGCTTTACCATTGGAAGAAGTTTTCGATCCAACAGGAGCCGGAGATACTTTTGCAGGAGGTTTTTCAGGATATATCGCGCAGAGCGAAAATGTCTCTTTTGAAAACCTTAAAAACGCCATTGTTTACGGATCCAATTTAGCATCGTTCTGTGTTGAAGAATTCGGAACGCAGCGAATGGAACGTTTGCAAAAACCGGAAGTACTGTCCCGCTTGAAACAATTTAAAGCATTAACGCAATTTGAAATTGCATTACAAGAATAACGGATACATCCGAAGCCTCGAAACGGGGCTTTTTTTATTAATATACAAAAACACACAACAACACAACAACTATGAGTGACGCAATAAAACATGAGTGTGGCATTGCCCTTTTGAGATTAAAAAAACCATTGGAATTCTATAAAGAAAAATATGGTTCTGCTTTTTACGGGATACAGAAAATGTACCTGCTAATGGAAAAGCAGCACAACAGAGGGCAGGATGGAGCAGGTTTGGCAAGTATTAAATTAGATGTGGAACCGGGAGAGCGCTATATCAGCAGAATCAGATCCAATCAGGCGCAACCGATTCAGGACATTTTTGCACAAGTCAATCAAAGGATTAATGAAGAATTAGCGTTACATCCGGAGTATAACGACAATGTAGAACTACAGAAAAAAGAAATCCCTTATATCGGTGAACTGTTTTTAGGACACGTTCGTTACGGGACTTTTGGAAAAAACAGCATTGAGAGTGTACATCCGTTTTTACGTCAGAACAACTGGATGCACCGCAACCTGATTGTTGCCGGAAACTTTAACATGACGAATGTTAAAGAACTTTTCGACGATTTGGTACGATTGGGGCAGCATCCGAAAGAAATGGCCGATACCGTTACGGTAATGGAAAAAATCGGACATTTTCTGGATGATGAAATTACAGACCTGTATCAGGAATGTAAGAACGAAGGACTAAGCAAAAGAGATGCTTCTCCGGTAATTGCCGAAAGGCTGGATATTGCCCGTATTTTAAGACGTGCTTCCAAAAACTGGGATGGCGGATATGCAATGGCAGGACTTTTAGGTCATGGTGATGCTTTCGTAACAAGAGATCCGGCAGGAATCCGTCCGGCATTTTATTACCAGGATGATGAAATCGTGGTGGTAGCATCTGAAAGACCGGTTATTCAGACCGTTTTCAATGTTCCGTTTGAAGCCATTCAGGAAATTACTCCGGGACATGCTATTATCGTAAAAAAAGACGGCCGCGTACTGGACGAACAAATCAGAGAGGCATTACCTTTAAAAGCCTGTTCTTTTGAAAGAATCTATTTTTCAAGAGGAAGCGATGCCGAAATTTACCAGGAACGTAAAGATTTGGGTAAACTGATCATGCCGGCTGTTTTAGAGGCTATTGATAATGATACGGACAATACGGTATTCTCATATATTCCCAATACTGCAGAAACCTCCTTTTACGGAATGGTGGAAGCGGCTCAGGATTTCTTAAACCAGCGTAAAATATCCGATATCTTAGCGAATAAAGAAGTTTTAACGGCTGAGAAGTTACAGGATATCCTTTCTGTAAAACTGAGAACCGAAAAAGTGGCGATTAAAGATGCGAAGCTGCGTACGTTTATTACAGAAGACAGCAGCCGTGATGATCTGGTAGCACACGTTTATGATGTGACCTACGGGGTTATTAAACCGACCGATAATCTGGTTATCATTGATGACAGTATTGTTCGCGGTACGACCTTAAAGAAAAGTATCATCAAAATGATGGACAGGCTGCATCCTAAAAAGATAGTGATTGTTTCTTCGGCACCGCAGATCCGTTATCCGGATTGTTACGGTATCGATATGGCAAAACTGGAAGGACTGGTTGCTTTTCAGGCCGCTTTGGAATTGCTGAAAGAGCGTAACCTGTATCATATAGTGGAAGAAGTTTATCAAAAATCGAAAGCACAGGAAAATTTACCGGATAGTGAAGTGGTTAACTATGTAAAAGAAATGTATGCTCCTTTTACAGACCAGGAAATTTCCGATAAAATTGCTGCAATGCTGACTACTTCCTGTGTGGGAGCAGAGGTAAAAATCATCTTCCAGACCGTTGAAAATTTACACAAAGCATGTCCTAAAAATTTAGGAGATTGGTACTTTACAGGCGACTATCCGACAAACGGTGGTAATCGTGTTGTGAACCGGGCTTTTATGAATTTTTATGAAGGTAAGGATGCCCGTGCTTATTAAAGAGTTAAAAACGCGCTTTTTATCGAATTTATTAGTAGATAATCTGATTTATTTGATGACGGAAAGCGTTGACAATACATTTGTATCACCATAGCATTAGTAGGTTAAGTTTATGGTAGATTTGGGGCAAAAAGGGTGGAATTCTATTCCACCTTTTTCATTTTATAAAAAGGCATAAAAAAACCCGAAAGAATCATCCCTGATTCTTTCGGGTTTTTTTGTAAAAGATATCTTTATTTCGCAGCTGCAAAACGTTTTGCTACTTCAGCCCAGTTAATTACATTAAAGAAAGCTTCAATATAATCCGGTCTTCTGTTTTGATAGTTCAGGTAGTAAGCATGTTCCCATACGTCCATTCCTAAAATAGGCGTACCGCCGCATCCGATTCCCGGCATTAACGGGTTGTCCTGGTTAGGCGTTCCGCAAACATTCAGTTTTCCGCCTTTCTGAACACAAAGCCAGGCCCATCCGGAACCGAATTGTGTTGCTCCTGCTTTTGAAAACTGTGCTTTAAATTCTTCAAAAGAACCAAAAGCAGCCGTAATCGCCTCTGCTAATTCTCCCGTTGGTTGTCCGCCGCCGTTTGGTGACATTACTTCCCAGAATAAATTGTGATTGTAAAAACCACCACCATTATTACGTACAGCAGCTTTGGATAAATCCAGATTGTGAAGAATTTCTTCAATAGATTTTCCTTCCAGGTCTGTTCCTGCAATAGCAGCGTTCAGATTTGTGGTGTATGCATTGTGATGTTTGGAATGGTGTATTTCCATTGTACGGGCATCAATATGAGGCTCTAAGGCGTCATAAGTATATGGGAGTTGTGGTAATTCGAAAGCCATAGTATGATTTTTTATAGATTAGTATTATTTTTATTCAAATTTATAAATTAAACTTTGGAATAAAAAATAGTAATTCTCTATTCCGTTATTGGTAATTTCAATATAAACTTTTCTTAACTGTGAATAAAACTGCATTCTCCATATATGATGCTTCGGCAGGTTCCGGAAAAACCTATACGCTTGTAAAAGAGTATTTAAAGATACTGTTGCAATCGGATACCAACGATGCCTATAAAAAAATCCTGGCCATTACCTTTACCAATAAAGCGGTTGAGGAAATGAAAACCAGGATTGTTTCCAGCTTGTCGGAGTTTTCAAAAGAAGCGCCAAATGACAAAGCAATGGACCTGATGCAGGATATTGCTGCCGAAATACGGCTCAGTCTGGTTACGATTAAAGATAAATCGAAAGCCATTATTAAAAATATCATTCACAATTATGCCTCGTTTGATATTTCGACCATTGATAAATTCACCCATAAGGTTATTCGTGCGTTTGCACATGATCTGAATCTTCCGGTCACGTTTGACGTTTCTCTGGAAACCGATTCGTTATTGCAGGAAGCGGTTGATGCTATAGTTGCCAAAGCCGGGGAAGACCATGAGCTGACCAATATCCTGGTAGACTTTTCGGTTGATAAAACGGATAATGATAAGAGCTGGGATGTTACCGGGGAATTACTGGATGTGGGCAGGCTGCTGATGAATGAAAACAACCGGAATGAGATCGTTAATTTTCAGGATAAAACAATTGAGGAATTCCAGGTCATCAAACAGCAGTTAACAGCTGCTATTGCAAAACTGGAAGCCGATTGTGTGGCGAAAGCCGATGAGGCAATGGCGTTGATTGAAAGCAAAGGCATCGATTTAAAATCGTTTTCCCGCGGAACTTTTCCGAATCATTTGGGATACATTCAGAAAGGAGAACTGAAAAGCAGCCATAAAAAATTCCGGGAAACCGAAGATATAGCCGTTAATAAAACGGCAAAAGACAAAGAAATTATAGAAAGCATATCCGGAACGTTAATAACGTTGCTGGAGGAAGTCTATAAAAACTATGAAAAGAAAAGTTTTTATGAGGCCTTTCTAAAAAATATTACACCCTTATCGCTATTGAACTCCATTAGTAAAGAACTGGAGCGGATTAAGAAAGAACAGAATATCCTGTCTATTTCCGAGTTCAATGCGATTATTTATAAAGAAATTCAGAACCAGCCGGCTCCTTTTATCTATGAGCGTCTGGGGGAACGGTACAAACATTTTTTTATAGACGAGTTTCAGGATACTTCCGAAATGCAATGGCACAACCTGATTCCGTTAATCGATAATGCGCTGTCGAGCGAAGACCTGAGCGGAACAAGAGGCTCGCTGATGATTGTGGGCGATCCTAAACAATCCATTTACAGATGGCGGGGCGGTAAAGCAGAGCAGTTTATTGCTTTGAGCAAATGCCGGAACCCTTTTTCAAATCCGGACAAGCAATTGGTGCGTCTGGAGAAAAATTTCCGGAGCTATTCGGAAGTCATCGAATTCAACAACGCCTTTTTTGCCATGCTGTCTGATGAGTTTTCCAATGCGGATTATCAGGATCTGTACAGGAACCACAGCCATCAGCAGGTAAATGCTAAAACCGGCGGCTATGTGAATATTTCGTTTATTCCGGATGTAGTGGCGGCCGACGAAAACAACGAGGAAGAAGCGGACGGAAAAGAGCAGTTGTACCTGAAAGCGACATTGCAGACCATTAAAGAGGTAGTGGCTAAAGGTTTTGCTTATAAAGATATCGTGTTGCTTACCCGTAAGCGTTCTTCGGGTGTGGCGCTGGCAAATTTTCTAACCGAAAATTCGGTTAAGATACTCTCGTCGGAAACCCTGTTGATTGAAAATGCCACAGAGGTGCGTTTGATCCTGAATGTACTGCGATACCTGAAAAACAATAACGATAAAGAAGCGAAAGCTGCCTTTTTGTATTTCGTTGCGCAATACAGGCAAACACAGCTGCCGGTTCACGACTGTATCGAAAAAGGCATGCAGCAGGAAACGGAAGAAGGATTGGAGCAATGGCTGCACGAACTGGGGATTATCATCTCGTTTAAAGATTGCCGTAAAAAATCCCTGTATGAAGCGGTGGAAATTATTGTGGCTGTTTTTATAAAAGAAAAAAGTACGATTTCCTACGTACAGTATTTCCTGGATCTGGTATTGGAAAGAGATGTGAGAACACAATCCGGAATTGCCGACTTTTTGGAATACTGGGATAAAAACGGATCGAAATTCAGTATCCCGTCACCGGAAGGTAATGATGCTGTCCGGATCATGACGATCCACAAATCGAAAGGACTTGAATTTCCGGTGGTTATTTTCCCGTTTGCGGAAGAAGACTATGCGCGCGCGCCGCGAAGTAAAATGTGGCTGGAAATGGATGAAGCCGATTTTGCTATTTCGAAAGCATTGGTGGATGTCAGGAAAGAAGTGTCGGAATATGGCGAAAAAGCCGCTTTGGTCTATGAAGAAAAAAGTCAGCAGGATTTACTGGACAATATCAATGTTTTGTATGTGGCACTTACGAGGGCGGAAGAACAGCTGTATATTATCTCCGGTAAAAATGTGAGCAGTAAAGGCGAGCTGAAAAACAATATGTCCTCCTATTTTATTAAATATCTGGATTATAAAGGCGTATATCAGGAGGAAAAAAGAATCTTCGAATTTGGAACACCGGAACGGAAATCTGTAGCCAGACCGCAGGGAGAGCAACAGCAGTTGATTACGGTAGTTCAGGAGAAATTAGATCCTAAGGCCGTGAAAATCGCCCAGAGAGAGGCTTTGATGTGGGGAACGGCTCAGGAAAGAGCTATTGAATTTGGAAATGTACTCCATGAGATCCTGTCTTTTGTAAAAACCGGCAACGATATCCCGCTGGCGATAATCAAGGCGCAGGAAAGCGGTCTGATAACGCATACGCAAAAGGAAGAAGTAGAAAAAACCCTGCGGGAAATTGTGGAACATCCCGAACTGCAATTGTTTTTTGAAGAAGGCAATGTGGTTTACAAAGAACAGAGTATTATTAAAAAAGGGAACAGAACCATTAAACCGGACAGGGTGGTTTTAAAAGAGCGGAAAGCCTATTTGCTGGATTATAAAACCGGGATGCATCAGGCGAAGTATGAAAAACAGCTCGAAGAGTACAAAATGGCATTGGAGGAGATGGGATTTGAAGTGATGAAAAAGACCCTGGTGTATATAGGGGAAACTTTAAATGTGATACATTTGTAACTGAATAAATAGCATAACCGAATAAACAGCATATCATGTACGGAAAAATCAAAGATTATTTGCAAAACGAATTAAATACAATTCAGGAAAACGGATTGTTTAAAAAAGAAAGAATCATTACTTCTCCGCAGGGAGCCGAAATTAAAATTGCTTCCGGCGAAACCGTTTTAAATTTTTGTGCCAATAACTACTTGGGCTTGTCTTCTCATCCGGAAGTGGTTCAGGCAGCGAAAGATGCTTTGGATACGCACGGTTTCGGAATGTCGTCTGTACGTTTTATCTGCGGAACTCAGGATATTCATAAAACATTAGAACAAAAAATAGCCAACTTTTACGGAACGGAAGATACGATCCTTTATGCAGCAGCTTTTGATGCTAACGGAGGTGTTTTTGAACCGTTATTGGGTGAGGAGGATGCAATTATTTCCGATAGCTTAAACCACGCATCTATTATTGACGGAGTGCGTTTGTGTAAAGCGGCACGTTACCGTTATGAAAACAATAATATGGCCGATTTGGAGCAGCAGCTTATCAAGGCAAATGAAGAAGGAAGACGTTTCAAACTGATCGTTACCGATGGGGTCTTTTCAATGGACGGACTGGTAGCGCCTTTGGATAAGATTTGTGATCTGGCAGACAAATATGATGCAATGGTTATGGTAGACGAGTGCCATGCGGCAGGATTTATCGGAGCAACCGGAAAAGGAACATTGGAAGCTAAAAACGTTATGGGTCGTGTGGATATCATCACCGGAACATTAGGGAAAGCTTTGGGTGGAGCAATGGGGGGGTATACCACCGCTAAAAAAGAAATTATCGAAATTTTAAGACAGCGTTCCCGTCCGTATTTGTTTTCAAACTCTTTGGCGCCTTCAATTGTGGGAGCTTCAATAAAAGTGTTTGAATTGTTGGAGAAAGACACTGCTTTAAGAGATAAACTGGAGTGGAATACCAATTATTTTAAAACCGGAATGAAAGAAGCCGGATTTGATATTATTGACGGCGATTCGGCAATTGTACCGGTAATGCTGTATGATGCGAAACTTTCTCAGGTAATGGCAGATGAATTGCTGAAAAAAGGAATCTATGTAATCGGATTCTTCTTCCCGGTGGTTCCTAAGGATAAAGCAAGAATAAGAGTACAACTGTCTGCGGCTCATTCAAAAGAGCATCTGGATAAGGCAATAAATGCATTTAAAGAGGTTGGAAAAGCATTGGGAGTAATTCAATAAGAAGTTTTTAGTAAGAAAAAGCGAATTTTTTAACAAATTGCTTTGTAGTTAATATTTTACATCTTACTTTTGCTGTAATTATAACGTATTGTAATTAAATAAAAAAAGTATGAGACATCTAAACAAATTATTCGTAGCAGCATTGATGTTTGCGGGTCTTAGTTCGCAGGCTCAGGATAGCAATAACCCTTGGGCTATTACTATTGGTGCGAACGCTGTAGACACAAGATTCAGTGCCAGCAAGAAATTAGAAGAACAATTTTCACAGTATTTTAACGTAAGAGATAATTGGAATATTATCCCTTCTGTTTCTTTCGTTAATGTTTCTAGACACGTAGGAGATAACTTCTCTTTCGGAGTGACTGGATCGGTAAATAAAATTACAAGATTCGTAGAGCCAAGAGTTACGATTCCTGGAGATTACACTGTTGTAAATCCTGGTGATCTTTCTTACTACGGTATCGATGGGGTTATCAACTATAGCTTCATGAATTTAATCGGATCTAAAGTTATTGATCCTTCTGCTCACATTGGTGGAGGTTATACTTTCTTTGGAGATGCTAGTACAGGAACTGTAAACGGAGGTTTAGGTTTAACTTTCTGGTTCTCTGAAAACGTAGGTTTATCTTTCCGTTCAACTTACAAGCATTCATTTGATGAGACAAGAAATCCTTCTGTTGATGTTCCTTCTCATATGCAGCATTTCGCTGGTATTACTTTCAAATTTGGAGGTAAAGATACAGACGGAGACGGAATCTATGATAAAGATGACGCTTGTCCAGATGTAGCTGGTTTAAAAGAATTCCAAGGTTGTCCTGATACAGACGGTGACGGTATTCCAGATAAAGATGATGCTTGTCCGGATGTAGCTGGTCTTAAAGAATTCCAGGGATGTCCTGATACAGACGGTGATGGTATCGCTGATAAAGATGATGCTTGTCCTGAAGTAGCTGGTTTAAAACAATTCAACGGATGTCCTGATACAGACGGTGACGGTGTGCCAGATAACTTAGACAAATGTCCTTCTGTAAAAGGTCCTAAAGAAAATGCAGGTTGTCCTTGGCCAGATAGAGATGGTGACGGTGTAGCTGATAAAGATGATAAATGTCCAGACGTTAAAGGAACTGTTGCTAACAACGGATGTCCTGAAGTTTCTGACGAGACTATCAAAAAATTAAATGCTTACGCTAAAACAATCTTATTCAACTCTGGTAAAGCTACTTTCCAAAAACAAACTTTCCCGGTATTACAGTCAATCACTGCAATCTTGAAAGAGTACCCTCACGCTAGATTCAGCATTGAAGGTCACACGGATAGCGATGGTAAAGATGCATTCAACCAAAAATTATCTGAAGAAAGAGCTAAAGCTGTTAAAGATTATTTAATCGAAAACGGAATCGATTTCGAAAGATTATCTTCAATCGGATATGGTGAATCTAAACCAATCGATACTAACAAAACAGCTAAAGGTAAAGCTAACAACAGACGTGTTGAGGTTAAATTAATCAAATAATTTAATTCACATACCTAAATAAATGAAACGTCCCGATTTATCGGGACGTTTTTTTTATTCATAATTGTGGCTGATTGCTTTTTTTGAAGGTCAATTTTCCTAACTTTATGGAGGCATAATTTTTATTCTGCATGGAAATAAAATCAGCCATAACCAGTTTGGCTTTCAATACAGTTAAAAATTTCCAAGGCAGTTATCTGCAAAAAAAATAAATGGTGAATTATTCCTTTTTAGATAAATTAAGCAGCGAAATCGTATCGCAATACCAGGAAAACCTGTCCGGGATTACAATTGTTTTACCCAACAAAAGGGCGAAAATATTTTTAATAGAAGCGCTGAAAAAACAATTGAACGGAACGGTATTCGCTCCCGAAATCATCAGTATCGAAGACTTTATTCAAAATGTTGCCGGCATTCGCACCTGCGATAGTATTGAATTGCTGTTTGAATTCTATGATGTTTATCTGGAATTAACGCCCAAAGAGAAACAACAGCCTTTTGAGCTTTTTGCTAACTGGGCAAAAACATTGCTGCAGGATTTTAATGAAATTGACCGCTACCTGCTAAAACCAGGCCATGTGTTTTCCTATCTGAAAGATATTGAAGACATCAAGCACTGGTCGTTAGATCTGGAACAAAGAACCACGCTGATTGAAAACTATCTGGAATTCTGGAATTTATTACCCTCCTATTATCAAGGATTATACGAACACCTACTTCGGAAAGGAATAGGCTATCAGGGACTGATCTACCGGGAAGCTGTTGAAAACCTGAACCATTTCTCGGAAGCCATAGGTGATAAAAAACTGCTGTTTGCAGGCTTTAATGCGCTGAATCAGGCAGAAGAAAAGATAATGCAGCAACTGCTGTTTAACGAACAGGCAAAAGTGTATTGGGACATCGATGAGGTTTTCCTGAACGATACCTTTCACGATGCCGGACTATTTGTCAGAAGGTTTAAAAAAGAGTGGAAACAATATACTACGCAGCCGTTTGAATGGATCGTAAACGAATTCAGCCAGGAAAAAAACATCCGGATTATCGGAACGCCGAAAACCGTAGGCCAGGCAAAAATTGCCGGAAAACTGATTGAAGAAGTGCAGCTCAAAACAGAAAGTCTGGACAAGGTCGCGCTTGTTTTAGGGGAAGAAAACCTGCTCATTCCGGTGCTGTATGCGCTGCCCAATACGATTGAAAGCCTGAATATTACAATGGGTTACAGCAGTAAA
This sequence comes from Flavobacterium sp. UBA4197, assembly GCF_002379575.1. Lineage (NCBI taxonomy): Bacteria > Pseudomonadati > Bacteroidota > Flavobacteriia > Flavobacteriales > Flavobacteriaceae > Flavobacterium > Flavobacterium sp. UBA4197. The sequence goes on along the minus strand of NZ_DFUB01000017.1, from coordinate 24,501 downwards.
AATAACCCGGCTCAGATATTGATACACAAATTGTTCAAACTTCACACAAACGCCATACAGCGGGATGAAAAGAATTATGTGTTCTACTATAAAGAAATACTGGATATCCTGACGCATCCGTTAGTCGAACCGTATGCGAAGGCTTCCTATGCTGTTCAGATTGTGAATAAAAACAATATTACGTTCCTGACGCAAAAAAAACTGCTCGAAATCAACAATTATCCTACCGGATTATTCTCTTTATTATTCGAGAAATGGAGTGATGATGTCATTAGTGTGCTGAACAGGCTTTCGGAAATTATCCTTACAATCAAGTCCTTCCTGAGTAATGATAATGAAGAAGATAAAATATCCAAAGCCTTCCTGTATTCGGTTTTCAAAGTAATTAACAAGCTTATTAATTATTATGAGGCACATCCAAAAATTGATAACCTGAATACGCTTTTCACGGTTTACAAGCAGATTATCGACCTGGCGGAAGTTTCATTTGAAGGAGAGCCGCTAACCGGATTGCAGATAATGGGTGTTTTGGAAAGTCGTGTGCTGGATTTCGAAACGGTAATCATTACCTCGATGAATGAAGGTAAATTTCCGGCCGGAAAAACCACGAATTCATTCATCCCTTATGATGTTAAAAGAGAATTGGGATTGCCTACCTATAAGGAAAAAGATGCTATTTACAGCTATCACTTTTACCACTTATTGCTAAGGGCTAAAAATATTTACCTGCTGTACAATACCGAAAGTGAAGGATTGGATGCCGGGGAACGCAGCCGTTTTATTACGCAGCTGGAAATTGAAAAAAGACCGAAGCATGTTCTGACACATCAAATTTACAATGCTTTTTTACCGGATAAAGCCTACGAGCCGGTCGTGATCCCGAAATCTGACGGAGTACTGGCGCGTTTAAAGGAAATCGCTACAGTAAAAGGATTTTCGCCATCCGGACTGACGACCTATATGCGGAATCCGATTCAGTTTTATAACCAGCGAATACTGCGGATATCCGAAGTGGAAGAAGTTGAGGAAAACATTGCTCTGAATACTCTGGGAACCATTATCCATGGTGTGCTGGAAGAACTGTATCGTCCATATCTGGGAAAATTTTTGACATTACCTGATGTGGATCAGATGTTTGGTGCATCAAATGCGGAAGTTGAAAAACAATTCCGGATGATTTATAAGGAAGGAGAGATTGCCAAAGGTAAAAACCTGCTCGCTTTTGAAGTGGCGAAACGGAACGTACACAACTTCCTGAGAGAGGAGAAAAAGCAATTGGAAAACAATGATGCGGTTAAGATCTTAGGTCTGGAAATCCCGTTGGAAAGAGTGCTGGAAGACAGCCGGTTGCCGTTTCCGGTCAAAATTGCCGGTAATGTGGACCGGATTGAACAGCGCAACGGAAAAATAAGGATAGTGGATTATAAAACCGGAAGAGTCGAAAAGAACAGTGTGCTCTTAAAAGACTGGACTGGTTTAACCACGGACATAAAAAATGATAAGATCATACAGCTGCTATGCTATGCTTTTATGTATGAACAGCACTGTAACGGTATGGAACTGGAAGTAGGGATTATATCCTTTAAAAATATGCGGAACGGCTTTATGCCTTTTGGATTTAAAGAGGAGAAAGAATTCAATATGATGATAACGGCGGAGACGCTGGCCAGTTTCCGGACGGAAATTATTGTCCTGATCAATGAAATCCTGAACGCCGGAATTCCTTTTGAAGAGCGGATACAATAAGTTAGATGTTCTTAAAGAAATCCGATAAGATTCCTTTCAGCTCATATTTGTTTTCAATGTGGCTCATGTGGCCGTCGTTGAACGTAACGAGTTTTACGGCGGTACCTTCAAGCTGTTCAAGGCTGTCGTTATAGTTTAGTACCGGATCTTTTTTGCCCAGAATAAGCATAATGGGATATGGCGCAAAGTGTAAAATAACTTCCCGGTCATTGCGGGCTTTCATACCTTCCAAAGCGGCAATAATGCCCTGTAAGGGTGTTTTTAAAGCTTCCAGTTTTACCTTTTCAATGGTTTCGGTCAGTCTTTCGCGATTGTCTTCACTGAATAAATTGGCAATCGACATTCTGATAAAATTCGAATAGCTCTGCTTTACGGCAATAATGGCACGATCCCGGTTGCGCTTGCGCTCGTCGCTGTCGGCTCTGGAAGTAGAGTTAAGCAGCACCATTCCTTTAACATTATCCGGGTACAATTCGGCGAAAGCCAGAGCAACATAACCACCCATAGAATGTCCGGTAAAAACCGCTTTCCGGATACGAAGTTCACTCAAAACGGCATGAACGGCATCGGCCATATCTTCCATACTGTGAATGTAGCCGATAGATTCCGATTGTCCGTGACCCAGTAAATCGATCGTGATAACGCGGTATTTTTTAGAAAAAGCTTTGGTGTAAAAATCCCACATACCGGAATTCTCTAAAAAACCATGCAGAAAAACCAGGGCGGTTCCTTTTCCGGTTTCGGAATAAGCAATTTTAGTATTTTTAAAAAGAATGTGTTTCAACGGTGGGGATTTATCGTGTTGCAAAAGTAAACCTATTCGGCAAACTGAAAAAATAAAACGGTTTACAACTTTAGTCATAAACCGTTTTTATATAAAATAAGCGTTTTTTAGCGATTCATTAAGCTTTCGATTTCGTCAGCCTCAATAGGAATATTGCGCATCAGGTTGAAAGGCTCTCCGCTTGCCTGGATAACCACATCGTCTTCAATACGGATTCCGAATCCTTCAGCAGGAATGTAAATTCCCGGTTCGATCGTGAAAACCATATTTGCCTGCATCGGCTCATACAGCAAACCGTAATCGTGCGTGTCCAATCCCATGTGGTGGGAAGTACCGTGCATGAAGTATTTTTTATAAGCCGGCCAGTCCGGATTTTCGTTCTGAACGTCAGCTTTGTCCAGTAATCCTAAACCTAGCAATTCGGAAGTCATTATTTTTCCTACTTCAACATGGTATTGTTTCCAGAAATTACCCGGTACCAGCATTTTACCGGCTTCGTTTTTTACGCGCAATACCGCATCGTAAACTTCTCTTTGTCTTTTGGTGAATTTCCCGGAAACCGGAATGGTTCGGGTCATATCGCTCGAATAGTTGGCATACTCGGCACCAACATCCAATAATAATAAATCACCGGCATTACACTGCTGGTTGTTCTCGATATAGTGCAATACATTTGCGTTGTTACCGGAAGCAATAATAGGAGTATAGGCAAAACCTTTGGAACGGTTTCTCAGGAACTCGTGTGCAAATTCGGCTTCTACTTCATATTCCATAACGCCCGGTTTTACAAACGATAAAATACGACGGAAACCTTTTTCGGTAATATTACAGGCCTGTTGGATTAAATCCAGTTCTTCGCTTTCTTTTACCGAACGCAAACGCTGTAAAATCGGATTGCTTTTTTCTACTTTATGCGCAGGATAGTTTTCTTTCCACCATTTTACAAAACGGGCTTCACGTGTTTCGGTTTCCACCTTGGCACGGTAATGCTCATTCGTGTTGATATACATCGTATCGGCATAAGTCATCAGTTCATACAATACCTTTTCGAAATCCTGTAACCAGTGTACGGTTTTAACACCGGAAACCTCAAATGCGCGTTCTTTGGTTAGTTTTTCACCTTCCCATATCGCAATGTGTTCATTGGTTTCTCTTAAGAATAACATTTCCTTTTGAGATTCATAAGGAGCATCGGGGAAAATAACCAGGATGCTTTCTTCCTGATCTACGCCGGACAGATAGAAAATGTCACGGTGCTGTGCAAATGGCAACGTACTGTCTGCACTAACAGGGTAAATATCATTGGAGTTAAAAACAGCGATACTGTTTGGCTTCATTGCCGCAGCGAATTTTTTGCGGTTTTTAATGAATAAGTCCCGGTCTATTTGATGGTATTTCATAACGAAATAATTTTTAAGTATATATGAACCCAAATTTAAAAACTTTAGAAACAAATGCTGTTAATACGACTATAAAATTTTGAAGAATTCATAATTATGGGTAATTTTCTGCCATGAAAAAAACAATATCACTTCTTGTAACACTATTTTTAGTGACAATTTTGCAGGCTCAGCATAAAATGCCATACCAGTTATTTGATAAAAACGGTAAAAAAACAAATTATGAAAAATTAGTAAAGGCCTGTGAAAAAACAGAAGTAGTGTTGTTTGGAGAGTTTCATGACAACTCTGTGGTGCACTGGCTGCAATTAGAATTAACAAAAGACCTGGCTGCAAAAAGAAAACTGGTTTTGGGAGCCGAAATGATCGAAGCCGATAATCAGCCGCAATTAAATCAGTATCTGAGTGGCGCGATAGACCAGAAAGCTTTCGATACTTTGGCGCGATTGTGGAAAAATCATAAAACAGATTACAAACCATTAGTGGATTTTGCCAAAGCAACCAAAACAGAATTTATTGCCACGAATATCCCGAGACGATATGCCAGCCTGGTATTTAAAAAAGGCTTTGAAGCACTGGAAACCCTTACGGATGAAGAGAAAACCTGGATAGCACCGCTTCCGGTTCCGTATGATGCCAAACTGCCGGGCTATGTTAAAATAGTAGAAATGATGGGCGGCCATGGCGGCGAAACCCTTCCGAAAGCGCAGGCAATCAAAGATGCGACCATGGGATATTTTATTGTGAAAAATAAAAAAGACAATACGGTATTTGTGCATTATAACGGAAGTTATCACAGCGATTACCATGAAGGAATCTATTGGTATCTGAAACAATATCAGCCTGAAATTAAAATTATTACCATTGCAACGGTAAGCCAGGAAAATATTTTGAAATTAGAGGAAGAACACCACAATAAAGCGGACTATATTATCGTTGTAGATGAAGATGTCACGAAGACATATTGATTTAACAAAATCTTGGCAAGATTTTTGTTTATTATATTTTGTTAAACGAAGGTTATGAATTTTAGAAACATTCTATACATATTATTAATTGCCATCACATTATTTGCATGTGATGACAATGACGATGTGAGGAATTCAGAGCCGCAGTTGATTGTTAAATTTAAATTTGACAACAACCAGATCCGTTTAAACAATACCGGTCAGCCGGCACCGATTGCCAGTGGCAATGCGGCACAATCCCCTTCTTTTAATGCTATCAGTTCTCATTATCTGGAGCTGGCACCAAATGCCAATACTGCTTTAGGAATGGGTACCGTTTTATACCATGCGCCTGAAACAATGGCAGGTGGTGAAAATGCGATAGATTTTAGTCAGTCGAAAATTGTGGGTGAAAATGAAGTTTTCCTTTCCATACCGTTAAGTCAGGTGGCTACCGGAAGCTACGAATGGGTAAGGGTTTCGTTGTCTTACCAGAATTATGACATCAATATTTTAAATCAGGGAACAGACTATACCGGAACGCTGGCTAGTTTTGTCGGATTTAAAACCTATTTAACGACACATCACATCGGGAACAGCAGTTTCCCGGTAAACGGTAACAGAGAGCAGGGATACTGGGCTTTAAATGTTAACGGAATGCCTTTTTCCGGACAGGCTCCGGAAGGTGCCACAACGGTTCCGAACCCGCTTTTTGCCACCTCTCCGATACCGCCTAAATCCTGTGTGGTAACCGGTAAATTTGCCAATGCATTTGTGATTACCGGAAACGAAACAAAAAATGTTGAAGTTACCCTGTCGCTTTCTGTAAACAACAGTTTTGAGTGGAAAGAGGTTAATTTTGATGGGAAATATGAGCCTTCAGCAGGTGAAAATGTTGTTGATATGGGGCTTAGAGGATTAATACCTTCTTATCTGAAATAATATTTCCGGAATAGCTACTCTTCTATTTTTAAAGTATATACCAAATTCAGGCAGTGCATTTTTCGCAAGACATTGCATTTCTCACTTTAAATTCATTATAAATAAGGGTTAAAGGGTTGCGGTTAATTTGAAATAGCGTTACTTTTGTTTGATTTTTTTAAAAACTATTACAATCAAACACTATGGCAAAATCTGCACTTTTAAAGTCATCTATCGGGAAAAAATACTGGATGGCTCTTACGGGTTTATTTTTATGCTTGTTTTTGGTGGGTCACTTAGCAGGTAACCTACAGTTATTATTCGGAACACAATTGCAATTCAATGAATATGCATTGTTTATGACTACCAATCCAGCTGTAAAAATTCTATCTTATTTAACGTACATTTCGATTTTATTCCACGCGATCGATGGTATTCTTCTGACAATCCAAAACAAGAAAGCAAGGCCTGTTGGGTATGCTAAAAACAACGCTGCTGTAAACAGCGCGTGGGCTTCAAGAAACATGGCGGTTTTAGGAACCTTAATCCTGATTTTTATCGCTACTCACATGGTGAATTTTTGGGCAAAAATGCATTTCTCAAATATGCCTTTGCAAAAAATTACAGTAGAAGCACAGCCAGGAAACTCTCAGGAATTTTACCTTACTTCCGGTTGGGGACAGGATAAATTTATCCCGGTACAAAGTGTAGACGGTGAAAACATTGTTGTTGAAGGACGTGATTTTTACTACGTTAAACCGGCGAAAATTAAATTTGCAGAAGGATATAAAGATTTACATACAATTACAATTGCGTTCTTTAAAGATCCGAAATTGGGATTGGCATTTACCATTTTCTACGTGTTTTCAATGGCTGTTTTAGCATTCCACTTACTACACGGATTTAATAGTGCTTTCCAGTCGTTAGGAGCTAATAATCCTAAATATTCTCCGGCGATTCGAATTTTCGGAAAAGGATTTGCAATTATTGTACCGCTTTTATTTGCTATTATTCCTTTATATATTCACTTTGTTAAATAATCCTATAATAGATAAAGATTATGGCATTAGATTCTAAAATACCTCAAGGTCCTATTTCAACGAAATGGACAGACTATAAAGATCACATCAACCTGGTTAACCCGGCGAACAAACGTAACATCGATGTAATCATCGTTGGAACAGGTTTGGCAGGAGGTTCGGCTGCCGCTACTTTGGCAGAATTAGGTTATAACGTAAAAGCTTTTTGTTTTCAGGATTCTCCACGTCGTGCGCACTCGATTGCAGCACAGGGAGGTATCAATGCAGCAAAAAACTACCAGGGTGATGGTGACTCCACTTTCCGTTTGTTTTACGATACGGTTAAAGGAGGCGATTACCGCGCCCGTGAAGCTAACGTTCACCGTTTAGCAGAAGTATCGGCTAATATTATTGACCAATGTGTGGCTCAGGGTGTGCCTTTGGCACGTGAGTACGGAGGTTTATTAGATAACCGTTCTTTCGGTGGAACATTGGTTTCCAGAACATTCTATGCAAAAGGACAAACAGGACAACAGTTGTTATTAGGCGCTTATTCTGCAATGAACCGTCAAATCGGACGTGGAAAAATCCAGATGTACAACCGTCATGAAATGTTAGACCTTGTTATCGTTGATGGAAAAGCAAGAGGAATCATTGCCCGTGACCTGGTTACCGGAGCAATCGAAAGACATTCGGCTCACGCTGTTGTTATCGCTTCAGGAGGTTACGGAAACGTATTCTTCCTTTCTACCAATGCTATGGGAAGTAACGTAACCGCTGCATGGAAAATACACAAAAAAGGAGCTTACTTCGCTAATCCTTGTTATACGCAAATTCACCCAACTTGTATTCCGGTATCAGGAGACCACCAGTCTAAATTAACCCTGATGTCTGAATCATTAAGAAATGACGGTAGAATCTGGGTTCCTAAAAACATGGATGATGCTATTGCTATTCGTGAAGGCCGTTTGAAACCAACACAAATCGCAGAAGAAAACAGAGATTATTATTTGGAAAGACGTTATCCATCTTTTGGTAACCTGGTACCGCGTGACGTAGCTTCACGTGCAGCAAAAGAAAGATGTGATGCGGGATATGGCGTTAACAAAACTGGAGAAGCCGTTTATTTGGATTTTGCTTCTGCAATTCAGCGTTATGGAAAAGAGCAGGCAAAAATCAAACACCTGGATCAGAATGACGCGGCTTTAGTAAAAAAATTAGGAACAGAAGTAGTTGCTAACAAATATGGTAACCTGTTCCAGATGTATGAGAAAATCGTTGACGATAATCCATACGAAACACCAATGATGATTTATCCGGCAGTTCACTACACAATGGGTGGAATCTGGGTAGATTATAACTTAATGACCACAATTGAAGGTTGTTATTCTATTGGTGAAGCAAACTTCTCCGATCACGGAGCGAACCGTTTGGGAGCTTCTGCTTTGATGCAGGGTCTTGCTGACGGATACTTCGTATTACCGTATACTATTGGTGATTATTTATCAAAAGATATCCGTACAGGTAAAATCTCAACAGATTTACCGGAATTTGCGGAAGCGGAGAAAAACGTTAGAGACTTGATTGAAAAATTCAGTAACAATAACGGTACACATTCTGTTGACCATTTCCATAGAAAATTAGGAAAAGTAATGTGGGATAAAGTAGGTATGGCGCGTAATGCCCAGGGACTTACGGAAGCTATGGATGAGATTAAAGCCATCCGTGAGGAATTCTACAGAGACGTTCGTGTTCCCGGAGATATTAACGGATTTAACCAGGAATTGGAAAAAGCATTGCGTGTTGCCGATTTTTTGGAATTAGGAGAGTTATTCGCTAAAGATGCTTTACACAGAAATGAATCTTGTGGAGGTCACTTTAGAGAAGAATATCAAACAGAAGAAGGAGAAGCACAACGTGATGACGTTAACTTTGCATACGTAGCCGCTTGGGAATACAAAGGAAACCCGAGAGAAGCCGTATTACACAAAGAAGAGCTGAAATTCGAAAATGTGAAACTGGTTCAAAGAAGTTACAAATAATTTTAATGTGTTAAGGCAAATTAGAATACCTTGCACTTAATACTTAATACAAAAAGTTATGAATTTAACGTTAAAAATATGGCGTCAGAAAAACGCTCAAGATAAAGGACAATTAGTTGATTATAAAATCAGCGATGTGTCGCCTGATATGTCTTTCTTGGAAATGTTAGACGTATTGAATGACGGATTAGTAGAAAAAGGAGACGAACCGGTAGCTTTCGATCACGATTGTCGTGAGGGAATCTGCGGAATGTGTTCTTTGTATATTAACGGAGAAGCTCACGGACCAGACAGAGGAGTAACGACTTGTCAGTTACACATGCGTATGTTTAAAGATGGTGATACTATTTATATTGAGCCATTCCGTGCGAAAGCCTTCCCGGTAATTAAAGATTTAGTTGTAGACAGAAGTGCTTTCGACAGAATTCAGCACGCAGGAGGATTTATTTCGGTAAATACTTCCGGAAATACACAGGATGCTAACGCAATTCCAATTCCTAAACATGATGCAGACAGAGCTTTCGATGCGGCTACCTGTATCGGTTGTGGTGCTTGTGTGGCTACTTGTAAAAACTCTTCGGCTATGTTGTTTGTTTCAGCTAAAGTATCGCAATTTGCTTTATTGCCTCAGGGTAAAGTGGAAGCAGCAGAGCGTGTACTGAACATGGTAGAGCAAATGGATCACGAAGGTTTTGGTAACTGTACTAATACCGGTGCTTGTGAGGTAGAATGTCCAAAAGGAATTTCTCTTGAGAATATTGCCCGTATGAACAGAGAATATCTTAAAGCAAGTATCAAATAGTTTTATAAAAATCACGATAAAAACGCATTCGGCCACAAGCTGAATGCGTTTTTTGTTTTTAGCAATAAAACCTGCAGTATTTTTGTGGGATGAAACCCTTTTGTTTACAATATCTTTTCTATTTTTATTGAAGAAATACATTTCGAATCCATAAACCGTAAAAACGAAGCACAGGAAATGAAAATTAGCATTATTCAGGCCCCTCTTTTCTGGGAAAACCCGGAAGTAAACAGAAATTATTTTGCTGCAAAAATTCAGAATATTCCCGAAGATTCGCTGCTGGTTGTATTGCCGGAAATGTTCAGCTCCGGTTTTACGATGAATCCCGATGAAGTAGCCGAATCCATGGATGGTGTAACGGTAACGTGGATGAAACACACGGCCGTTGAAAAAAACTGTGCCATAACAGGCAGTCTGGTCATCCGCGAAAATGATAATTTCTATAACCGCCTGCTTTTTGTTTTTCCTAACGGTGATGTGGAATACTACGATAAACGACACCTGTTTTCCCTGGCTGGCGAAAACAAGGTTTATACTTCCGGCGGAACCGAAAGACTGATTGTGAATTATCTGGGATGGAGAATCTGTCCGTTAATTTGCTACGATCTGCGTTTTCCGGTTTTTTCCCGTAACAATGACGATTATGATTTGCTGATCTATGTAGCGAACTGGCCTCAGGTTAGAATTTTAGCCTGGGATACATTATTGAAAGCAAGAGCCATAGAAAATATGTCCTATGTGATAGGCGTGAACCGGATTGGTGACGATGTGAATCATAACTTTTATTCTGGACATTCGCAGGTGCTGGACTATCTGGGCAATGCTTTGGTGGAACCGGTGGAAAAAGAAGTGGTGTTCTCCGTTCAGCTGGACAAAGAATTAATGCTGGCGAACAGAAATAAGCTGGGCTTCCTGAGAGACAGGGATAAGTTTAATCTAATTTAAAAACCTGATCCACATCCCAGTTTGCGCGAACGTCGACATCATTAATAAAATAAATAACCTCTTCCGGTTGTAACTTTTCCAGGTAATTACCGGTGTCCCATTTACGGTTCTTATTGTCGTCGTAAATCAGGCGCAGCGTGTACAAATTCGGTTCGAGCGTGTTGAAGTCCAGAACCGTTTCTTTTTCGCTGTATGCGGTTGCAATCACTTTGGCGTTCTTGTCAAGAATTTCGAGAATTACAGGAAAACGTTTTACGTTTTCAAGCTGTACCCGTAAATTACCATACTCCGTAATGCTTTTTGTGGCTAATGAATATTTAAGGGTATCGTTGGCCTTTCCGTAAAAATCGGTTAAAGCGCCCGGAAATAAGGTCAGGGAATATTTCTGATTGGGTTCTTTTTTAAAGTCGAATTCCAGCGCATTATCAAAATCGTTATATTTTGTTTTAAAGGGAACCGCTACGGAATCTTTATTGATCAGCTTCATTTTAGCCTCGTCAATTTTGGTTAAAGGCATCGACGGCAATACTGTAAAAAAATCTCTCAGGCCGATGGAACCCTTTGGTTTGGCATCAAAAGACAAGGAATCTTTAACTTTCTGCTCCTTGATTTTCGTTTTAAACTCTTTTGAATAATTGCCGTTACTAACCAGGATTTGCAGGGAATCGGGCGTGATTTTAGGCAGCCAGATGTGTAGGGAATCTTTGGCCGGGAATTTGGTAATTATGGTATTCAGCGTTTCGCCGCCCCGTTTCACAATCACTTTGGTATTTTTCGGATTTTTCCCTTCGTAACCTAAAATCAGTTTGTTGGGAGTTTCCTGCGTAGGCTTTTCTGCTTTAAACGGAAGCTCTTCCTTGAATAAACTCAGGCTGAAAAGGGTATCGTTAGGAATTGTAATCGGATCCTTAAAAAAAGCGATTTTATCGGTTTTCGGATCAAACTTATAATCGTTATTAACGTCTTTTATAGCAACAACATGGTATTTGCCCTCTTTTAAATTTTCCAGGGTAAACACCTTTAAACTGTCCAGCGTATTGGTAACATAACGCGGCTGCTGTTTAAAAACGGTGGAATCGGTAAATTTTTCGGCTTCATACAGCATTACCGATACAAAATTATCGGCCTTTCTGGAATAGGCATCTTTGATGACACCGCCCACTTTTAAAGAATCAATATACGGACCGGTTGAAAACACATATTTAAACTGGGAATACGGATTGAACTCATTGTTGTCCGTTATACTCTGTCCGAAATTAAAACTGTAAGTGGTGTTGGGCTGTAAAGTATCTTTGATTTTAATGGTGATGTATTTGCTGGCATAGCCCATCGGAACGATATCCGGAGCCTTCTTCATTGGAGGCGAAATAATCAGTTGTTTATTGATGTCTTTTACCTTAATATATTCATCGAAATTGATCTTGATGAAATTCCCGTTAAAATTAGTACTGAAATTCTCAGGATTACTATAGGTGATTGTAGGAGGAATGGTGTCTTTCGGACCACCCGAAACCATACCTCTTTTGGCACAACCGGTTAATAAAAGAGAAAAGACAATAATAAAGAAAGCAATACGGTTCTTCAACATGTTACCAATGATTTTACAGCACAAAATAACAATTATATTCAGTGGAATGAAAATGTTTTTAGAAAATCTTTGTAAAATTAAGAGTGTGTATAACCAATGGCAAGGATGCTCAGGCTGGCATTGGGGATTTTCAGCAGCATTTTGCCGCAGGCTTCCAGTGTGGCACCGCTGGTAATAACATCGTCGATCAGTAAAAAATGTTTGCCGTGGTCTTTTTCGGTAAAATGAACCTCGAATAATTCGGTGCCAATCTCGGTCCGGCTGAAAATAGTCTTCTTTGTCTGGGTCTTGGAATAATATTTACGAAGCAGGATGGTTTCGTTGTACGGAATTTCAAAACCGGCCGCCAGCGCTTTTCCGAATGTGGTGAGCTGGTTGTAACCGCGTTCCTGTAACCGTTTTTTGTGAAGCGGAACCGGAATGATCTCGGTAACGGTTTTGAGAATGGTAAGGTCTTTAATTTCTGAAAAATACCAATTGCCGAGCAATTCGCCTATTTCCTGCCGGCCTTTGTATTTGAGATGGTGAATGAGCTGCTGTACAATACCTTCTTTATGGTAATAAAAAAAGGAGGAAGCATATTCCAGAGGCAGTCTTCCGTAGAACTTTTTCAGGGTTTCATTTTCCGGTATCAGATGATGATTCGTAATCGGGATCTCATGCCGGCATTTGATGCAAATTGCCCCTTCATTTTGCAATAAAATGCTGTTACAGCCGCTACATAATCTCGGAAAGAGTAAGTTTATCAAGTTTTTTATCATTTCATCGATTATTTTTTTAGTATTACAACAGGCGGAATACTTTTATTGATTAATAAATAGAAATGACAAGTAATAATTCTTCAATTTTAGGTCAGGTGAGTGTCGGTGTGCTCGTTATCGGAGTACTCACCCTGTCTTTTAATTTATATCGGTTATCTAGTGAAAACAAATCACTTAAAGATAAGATATCTTTAGAGAATTCCATACATAAAAATGAACTTTCGGAAATTTTAAAACGATATGATTCTGTTAGCAATGTTCTGGGGACAAATACGAAAAGAAGTTCCCTGCTTTTTAAAACAGTCATACATCCCGAAGGAGCCGTAAAACAACCCCAAGCTGTTACGGCAGATTTGAAAAAGACGGAAAAGGTAAAACAGAAGATTGCCAGTACGAAAACGAAAGAAAGAAAAAAAACGGCGAAAGCAGCCAGTAACGAGTTAAGCAGCCTGGAAAATGATGATGCCGGTCTGAAATCGAAACAGCTCAAAGCCATGAATGTAAGTGTTAGAGGTGTTAAAATTATCTACAGCGATTTTTTGGAAACCAACCGGTCCAATAAGATAGACCAGATCAGGATTTGCTACACTTTAGCATATAACGAAAACATCGGCCGCGGCAATCAGGAGATTTTCTATCAGATTGTAAACCCGGAACACACCGTGTTGAGCAACGGCCTTCATCCTAATGAAAAATACAACAGCGATCTGGACTGTACCGCCAGAGGGATCGTGTTTTATGATAATAAAGCGACCGACGTTTGCGCCTTTGTTGACGTCGATAAAAAAAAACTGATTAAAGGCGATTATGAAGTTAACATAATCCATCAGGACAGAATAATCGGAACGGCTAATTTCCAATTTCGATAATACTTCAAAAAGTTAAAATTTCCCCTATTTTTTACAATCTCTTTTTCCTATTTTTGCATTATGGCAAAACAAGAAGACTTATTTAAGAATGTAGTTTCGCATGCAAAAGAATACGGATTTATTTTCCCTTCTAGCGAAATTTATGATGGTTTGAGCGCAGTATACGATTATGCTCAAAACGGTGTAGAATTAAAGAAAAATATACGTGAATACTGGTGGAAATCCATGGTTCAGATGCACGAAAACATTGTAGGTATTGATGCTGCTATTTTTATGCATCCTACTACATGGAAAGCTTCCGGCCACGTGGATGCGTTTAACGATCCGCTAATTGACAATAAAGATTCAAAAAGAAGATATCGTGCGGATGTTTTAATTGAGGATTATGCCGAAAAATTAAACCAGAAAGCACAAAAAGAAATTGATAAAGCAAAAGACCGTTTTGGCGATGCTTTTGATGAAGCACAGTTTGTAGCGACCAATGCCCGTGTTATTGAATACCGAAGCAGACAGCGCGAAATTCTGGAAAGAATGGCACGTTCCCTGGAAACGGAAAATCTTGCCGATGTTAAGGCTTTGATTGAAGAGCTGGAAATTGCCTGCCCGGAATCAGGATCCAGAAACTGGACCGAAGTACGCCAGTTTAATCTGATGTTCGGAACAAAATTAGGCGCTTCTGCCGATTCTGCAATGGACCTGTACCTGCGTCCGGAAACGGCACAGGGTATCTTTGTAAACTTCCTGAACGTACAGAAAACAGGGCGTATGAAGATTCCTTTTGGAATTGCACAAACCGGAAAAGCGTTCCGTAACGAAATCGTTGCCCGTCAGTTTATCTTCCGTATGCGGGAGTTCGAACAAATGGAAATGCAGTTTTTTGTTCGTCCGGGGGAAGAAATGAAATATTACGAATACTGGAAAGAAACAAGATTAAAATGGCACCTTTCATTAGGATTAGGAAAAGAAAACTATCGTTTCCACGACCATGAAAAATTAGCCCATTATGCTAATGCTGCTGCCGATATTGAATTTAACTTCCCATTCGGATTTAAAGAACTGGAAGGAATTCACTCCAGAACCGATTTCGATTTAAAAGCACACGAACAGCATTCCGGTAAGAAATTACAATATTTCGATAACGAAACAAACTCCAGTTATGTACCGTATGTAGTGGAAACCTCAGTTGGACTGGACAGAATGTTCTTGTCGGTTTTCTCAAAATCATTGCAGGAAGAAGTATTGGAAGACGGTTCAACCCGTACGGTTTTAAGACTGCCTTCCGTTTTAGCGCCAACAAAGGCTGCGATACTGCCATTGGTTAAAAAAGACGGACTTCCGGATGTTGCCAGAAAAATTATAGAAGATCTAAAATGGGATTTCAATGTTGCCTATGATGAGAAAGATGCCGTAGGGCGTCGTTACCGTCGTCAGGATGCATTAGGAACACCGTTCTGTGTTACGGTCGATCATCAGACATTAGAAGATGAAACAGTAACGATTCGTCACAGAGATACCATGCAGCAGGATCGTGTGAAAATTTCAGAATTGAGAGGAATTATCAATGAAGAAGTTTCTATGCGTAACTGGCTGATGAAAATGTAAATTATAAAAAAGGCTTTCTCTTTTCGGGAAAGCCTTTTTACTATACCGTAATCCGGTTTATAAATGGTACAGTTTTTTGAGATGCTGAAGCCCTTTCAGAACGATTTTAAGCCCTTTTAAACCCTTTGAAAGTGTTAAAAACAAAGAAAAACTCAAAAAAAAACGAAACCGTAAAAAATACTTGAAAAAACCGTAAAATCTGTGTTGTCGAAAGAAGTACTTTTACAGTGTCATTAAATACTTAATTAAGTTAGTTTATACAGTATAAGGTAAAAATAGTGGATTACCTTCTTTAGCCCAGCCTGTAAAAGGTCTTGCTTCAGCCCAGCCAAATAGAGGATTTGGTTTAGCTCATTAAAAATCAAGCGTTAGTAATGTACTAACGCTTTTTTTTTTGGAATTATTTTATTACTCAGCATTTAAAGCGTTCCAGCCTCTTGCCTTCAAAGGAATTTTAGTGTTTGCTCTTGTAATTAAATGGATGCCTTCGCTTTCCGGTGTCATGTGACCGATTACCGTAAAATTAGGGTTTCCTTTAATCTTGTCGAAATCGTCCATCTTGATCGTGAAAAGCAATTCATAATCTTCACCGCCGTTAATGGCAATCGTCGTGCTGTCTACATTAAACTCTTCACAGGTATTGATCAATTGCGGATCAAGCGGTAATTTGTCTTCATATAGGTTACAGCCAATTCCGGAATTCTTACACAGGTGGATGATCTCGGAAGACAGGCCATCAGAAATATCAATCATAGCCGTAGGTTTTAGATCCAAAGCCTGTAATAGCTCTTTAACGTCTTTACGGGCTTCCGGTTTTAACTGGCGTTCTATTAAATAGGTATAATTGTCAAGATCCGGCTGGTTGTTCGGGTTCACCTGGAATACCTGCTTTTCGCGTTCCAGTACCTGCAATCCCATATAGGCCGCACCAACGTCGCCGGTAACCACCAATAAATCATTATCGTTAGCGCCGGTTCTGTACACCAGCTCCTCTTCAGTCGCTTCACCAATAGCCGTAATGCTGATTAATAAACCTTTCTGAGAAGAAGTCGTGTCGCCGCCAATAACATCCACATCGTAAATTTTGGCAGCCAGTGCAATTCCGTCATAAAGTTCTTCCAGTGCTTCCAGCGGAAAACGGTTTGAAACGGCAATCGAAACTGTTATCTGGGTCGGTTTGGCATTCATCGCGCAGATGTCGGAAAGATTCACCACCACAGCTTTATAACCCAAATGCTTTAACGGCATGTAAGCCAGATCGAAATGAACACCTTCTACTAATAAATCGGTAGAAATAACGGCTTTTTTATCTTTAAAATCCAGAACGGCAGCGTCATCACCAATTCCTTTCAGGGTAGAAGGCTGACTGATCTGGATATTTTTGGTTAAATGATCTATTAATCCAAATTCCCCCAGTTGGGACAAACTTGTTCTTTGAGGCGTTTTATCTTCTATCATTTGAATAAATTATAAGAGTGCAAAGTTAAATAAAAAAAACGCACAGGATAAGAATGTTAAAAGGACTGAAAAACGGCGCTTATCGTTTCAGTGAAAAGTGGGCTTTGAATTCTTTTTGCTCTCCGTTATCTTTAAAAAGAACCTTGAACCAATAGTCGGTTGAAGGTAGCGGATAACCGTTAAGAGTTCCGTTCCATCCGCTTCCGTTAGGGCTGATTTCTTTTAAGAATTTTCCGTAACGGTCAAAAATATAGATCCGGGCATCTTTCTGATTGCGCAAATCCGGGATATTCCAGGTGTCGTTATAACCGTCACCGTTCGGAGTGAAATATTTAGGGTATTTCAGGATATAGGTTTTTAAGCGGATAAGGCCGCAATTAGCCTTGGTATCAATAATGCTGACCCAGTGCTCTCCTCCCGATACATTGTTGAAAACATTCGACGTTTGTTCGCCACCGTCGTCAAGCTGAAAAACGTAATTCCCGTAACCTCCGGTAACGTTTACGGTAATCGTGCTGGAATCGGCAAAAGGCTCGCTGATGGACAGCGTGGCTATGGCAACACTGGATTGATCGACAATAACGGTTTCCGGACTGTAATTGCAGTCATTACCCGATTCCGGGGTTAGTTTTATAGTACTTACGGTATAGGTACCGGTTTGTGTGGCGGTATAATCGGGTCCGGTATGCACGACCTGGTTGTTTAAGGACCATTCCACCGTGAACAGCGAAGGGCTTAATCCGGTGTTTATGGTATAAGGCGTGATGACGGCCTGTGTTACCGGATCGACACAGATGGTGCCGTCTGCAAGAGCTAAATCCAGTAAAGGATGGATGGTAATTTGAAACGGTTTTTCATCAAAACAGTTACTGTTATCCGCGGCGGCGGCATAAACATACATGGTCTGCGAACCGGAAATAACGTCACCGGCATTGTAAGCAGTACCCGTTCCTCCGGAAGCACTAAAATAATTTCCAAGCGGTATCGCCGGCAGGGTATAGCTTCCGCAGCGCTCTACATCGTTAAATACAGGTAAAACAGGAGTTATGGAAACGGTAACCAGAAAATCATCTTCATCGGTACAGGTAAACCGGTTTCCGGAAACGGCATACACATAAATAGTCTGGGTAGTGGTTAAAACTGTTCCGGCAGGAAGTAGGCTGCCCTGTCCGTTAGACTGTGTATAATAATTCCCGATAGTTAAATTGGGCAGGGTGTAACTGTCGCAGGCGCGTACATCGTCAAACGTGCCGACATCAATGCCCAGAGCATGTACGGTAAACATCGTTTCGTTAGTACATTGCGGGAAATCACTCCAGTTGTTAAAGATATAAATGGTCTGGGTGGTCGTAATATCGGTTCCGGCGTTTAATTGGGTTCCGGTTCCTCCGGTTCCAGTATAATAATTACCGTTGGTTAACTGCGGCAGGGTAAAAGAAGTACAGGTATATACGTCTGTAAAACTATCTATTGGCGGTAAGGGTCTTATGGTAACAGTAAAAGGATGCTCGTTCGTACAGCCATTGCTGGAAGACGCATAAATATAAAGGGTCTGCGTACTTGTAATAACAGCACCGGCATTTAATGGTGTTCCGGTACCTCCGGTTCCGGTAAAATAAGCGCCGTTGTTTAATGGCGGAAGCAGGTACTGGGCACATTCCAACCGGTCAGCCGGAGTGTCCACTACCGGTTTTTGCAGTATCGTTAGCTGGTAGTTCAGATTGTCCGTACAATTGGGTGTGGTGGTGGTATTGGCATAATAGTAAACCGTCTGTGACGTGGTGATGCTTGTTCCGGCCGGAATAACGGTACCGTTGCCTCCCGGCTGGGTATAATAATTGCCAATCGGAATGGCCGGCAGTATAAACTCTCCGCAGGCGGTTATTGGCTGGAAAACAGCAGTATCAATAATATTGATGCGAAAAGGGTGCTGGTTAGGACAGGTTCCGTTAAACGCATATACATATAACGTCTGGCTGGCGGTAATGGTGGCTCCGGCGTTTAACTGGGTTCCGGTTCCTCCGGTTCCGGTATAATAATTACCATTCGTGAGCGCCGGCAATACATAGGAGTTGCAGGTTACCACATCGGCCGGAGTATCTACCGGTGGTAACGGGAAAATGGTAATGTTGTAGGTTTTTTCCTGGCAGGGAACACCATTAACAAGCGCATAAAAATAAATGGTCTGATTGGTTGTCAATACGGTTCCCGGTGGTAGCAGTGTTCCGGTTCCAGCCGGTCCGGTGTAGAAATTCCCTGCCGGCGCACTTCGGATGATATATTGTCCGCAACCGGTATCCGGAAAACTCAACTGATCGATTAACGTTACCATAAAAGAATTCTGATCGGTACAGCCTAAAGGGCCTATCGGGCCGTTAAAAATAAAATAGGTACCCTGTTGTGTAATCACGTCACCCGGATTGAGCGGAACGCCCGTGCCGTTCGGACCGGAAAAATAATGCCCGTTTACCAAAGGCGGCAGCGTATAGCTGCTGCATTCAATTACGTTGGGATGGGTGTCTACCGGAGGAAGCGGTTCGATAACCACATCAAAGCTAACCAGGGCATAACATCCCGGATTGTTACTATCGGACATTCTGACCCAGATGGTCATTGGCGATTGCCCGGCAGTCATCGTGAAAGCACCCGGATTGCTTATCGCAGCAGTATTGTTTTGAGCATTGCTCTGTGAAGTGAAATACTGTATGCTGAAAGCGTTGGCATTCTGTCCGTTTAAAATTATGGGAGTCTGAACCGTTAAGTTAATGCTTAAATTTCCGGAACGGGTGCTGCATCTGGACAGATTGGGTGGTTGTGTAGCGGTAATCATGGCATTGACCAGCAGGTTAAAGGAAATAAGATTGTTGCAAATTGTATTGTTGCTCAGTCTTCTCACTTTAATGTATATGGTTTGGTTGCCGGCACTGGAATAAGCTGCCAGATCCGATTGCGGAATGGGATTGTTCGCATTGGCATCGGCTAAAGAAGCATAATACAGCAATTCAAAGCTGGCGTTATTCAGGCCCAAAGCAGCCGCATTGTTTTGCGTCAGGTTAAATACAAAAGTACTCTGTCCGTTGTTGCAGACTCTCAGGTTATTTGGCATCGTGATAGCCAGATCGGTAATCACAATGTCGTCGGTTATCTGGCAGCCGCCATTGCCGGTTGTGGCAATCACGCCATAGGTTCCGGCCTGAGTAACGGTTAATGTGGCTGCGGTTGCTCCGGGAATTATCGAGCCGTTAAAAGTCCAGACATGATTGAACTGCGGTCCTAATCCCGATTGCAATAGTATGGTTTCTCCCTGGCAGATCGTGGTGTCCGGTCCTAAATCGGTATTGGTTACAAAACTTTTCCCGGCGATAAATACAGCCGAATCAAAATTAGCATCGTTATAATCGCCTATGGCAAGTTTAATGCGGTAGGCCCTGTTGGGCGTTACGGCAGAAGAAGCGGTCAGCAGGACGGTTTCTCCGCGCATGTTAATGGCAGAATTGGCAACATCGGTAACATTATAACGGCCGAATAGATTCGGATTCGATGACGTACAGCCGGAATTGTAGAGATTGTCGCGTATGGTTTTTACCGAAATCGGAATGGTTGTATTCGGCACGACCGCCAGGTTAGTGGTCACACCGGTGGTCAGATCGGTAAGTAAAAAGGCGAAAATATCACTAAACCCGCATTGGTACTGACCGTATTCGTTGGATGCAAAAAGAAAATCAAAACTAAAACTGCTGGATAAGGGCGTGAAATCAAATTGTATATACGCCACATCGTTTATAGATGACGGCTGTCCGCTGGCATTGCTGATGTTTTGTAAATCCGGATCACCGGCTGCGGTGAGCACACTGCTTTCGTTTAATCCGGTATATTGCCCTTCCGTATATTTCGCGATACCGTTACGAATAATGATACCGCTTTGAATCGGGAAATTCGGATTGGTGCTCGTAAACTGCCCGATACCGCGATGGGAAGAATATTGAAAGTTGGTTTCGTTAAAACAGGAATTCTGTAAAAGGGAGTTGCTGATCAGCTGCGGAACGCTCTGTGAAGTCGTGTCAATAGTGATCCCTTGTGCATATAAAGAGAGATTAAAGAGAAATATTAAAATGGGGATAAATTTTCTCATAACTAAAATGATTTTTAGCCATGTAAAGTTAACGAAAAAACGCTTTTCGATATTGTGAAAATGCAATTAAATTGTAGTTATGGTTAATTAAAAAGCTATTTAAAGTTAAAATATTGCAAATATTGTTTTAAAATTAAATTTACTTTAAACTTTCAGTGTAATTTATTCGGAGGTGAGTTACAGCAGTATAAAAAAAAAGACCTGATACAATCAGGTCTTCTATGTTAATCATTCAGCTTTAATACAGCCATAAATGCTTCCTGCGGGATTTCTACGTTACCTACCTGACGCATACGTTTTTTACCTTTTTTCTGTTTTTCAAGTAGCTTACGCTTACGGGAAATATCACCACCATAACATTTTGCGGTTACGTCTTTACGCAACGCTTTAATGGTTTCACGGGCGATAATTTTGGCGCCGATAGCAGCCTGAATCGGAATATCAAATTGCTGGCGCGGGATTAATTCTTTCAGCTTTTCACACATTTTTTTACCAATGTTATATGCATTGTCTTCGTGAATCAGCGCAGAAAGGGCATCCACAGAATTCGCATTCAGCAGGACATCCAGTTTTACTAATTTTGACGTACGCATTCCAATCGGAGAGTAGTCAAAAGAAGCATATCCTTTGGATACCGTTTTTAAACGGTCGTAAAAATCAAATACAATTTCGGCCAGCGGCATGTCGAAATTCAATTCCACACGCTCGGTCGTTAAATACGTCTGGTTGGTAATCAAACCACGTTTTTCAATACACAAAGACATTACGTTACCCACAAAGTCCGATTTGGTAATGATCGTCGCCTTGATATACGGCTCCTCTACACGGTCTAATTTTGAAGGTTCCGGTAAATCCGAAGGGTTGTTTACAATCAGCGCCGTTTCCGGATCTTTTTTGGTGTAAGCCAGGTACGAAACGTTCGGAACCGTTGTAATAACCGTCATGTTGAATTCACGCTCTAAACGCTCCTGGATAATTTCCATGTGTAACATTCCTAAGAAACCACAACGGAAACCAAACCCTAAAGCCGCCGAACTTTCCGGTGTGAACACCAGAGAAGCATCGTTTAGTTGCAGTTTTTCCATAGAGTTACGCAATTCTTCATAATCTTCCGTATCAACAGGATAAATACCGGCAAATACCATTGGTTTCACATCCTCAAAACCTTTAATCATGTTTTGCGTCGGCGTTTTGGCATCGGTAATAGTATCGCCCACTTTTACTTCACGGGCTTCTTTAATTCCGGAAATCAAATACCCAACATCGCCTGTAGAAACAACCTGTTTGGGAACCTGATTTAATTTTAAAGTACCAATCTCGTCAGCATAATATTCATTGCCGGTAGCCATGAACTTGATTTTCTGTCCTTTTTTGATTTCACCGTTAATAACACGGAAAATAACTTCAATACCGCGGAACGGATTGTAAACCGAGTCGAAAATCAAAGCCTGAAGCGGTTCTTCTTTATCGCCTTTCGGAGCAGGGATACGCTCAATAATAGCTTCTAATATTTTGTCTACGCCAAGACCTGTTTTTCCGGAAGCCGGAATGATCTCGTCGTGTTTGCAGCCTAATAAATCTACGATGTCATCGCTCACTTCTTCCGGATTTGCACTTGGTAAATCCACTTTGTTCAGTACCGGGATAATTTCCAGGTCATTTTCCAAAGCAAGGTATAAGTTGGAGATCGTTTGCGCCTGTATACTCTGTGCAGCATCTACAATTAACAAAGCACCTTCGCAGGCAGCAATGGAACGGGAAACCTCATAGGAGAAATCCACGTGTCCCGGAGTATCAATCAGGTTCAGGATATATTGTTCCCCTTTATAGGTATATTCCATCTGGATGGCGTGGCTTTTAATCGTGATTCCACGCTCACGCTCCAGGTCCATGTTGTCCAGTAACTGCGCCTGTTGCTCACGGGCCGTTACGGTTTGGGTGGCATCAAGCAATCGATCGGCTAACGTACTTTTTCCGTGATCGATGTGTGCAATAATGCAAAAATTTCTAATATGCTTCATCTTCGTTTAGTATCAAGTTTATTTGGGCGTATCCTGCCGGAAGCAGGCCAGGCTTTCCGCTGTATCTTTTGCTCACTTCGTGAAACAAAAGGATGCCGCTGCAATCCTTTACGCATCCAATCAGCAGCTTATACGCTCCGATTAGTCATCATTCACCATGGTCCAACATATAAAGGTAGTGAAATAATCGGCAAATATAATTTAAAGTTAAACAGTTACAAACGATTAATTTTTAAATCGGCACCTTTTTTGCCGCTAACTGTAAAAATAACGGCAGCATAACACTGTTTCGCCCGGATTTGCAGGAAAACAGCCCGGCTGAAAGGAGTATTAAGGCTGTTTTTTATGCCTTCGGAAAGCGTTAATGCTTTCCTGTAAAGCAGTTTAAAAATGCTTTAAACATTTCTTAAGAAAAAGAATCGCTGAAAAATTCGTAATTTTGCGCCAAAATGTAGAAGATGGTCAAGATTGGCAACATAGAATTACCCGATTATCCGTTATTGCTGGCACCTATGGAAGATGTGAGCGATCCGCCTTTCCGCAGGCTGTGCAAACTTCATGGCGCAGATTTGATGTATTCGGAGTTTATCTCTTCGGAAGGACTCATACGCGATGCAATGAAAAGTCGTAAAAAACTGGATATTTTCGATTATGAAAGACCGGTTGGGATTCAGATTTTCGGCGGTGATGAAGAAGCTATGGCGCTTTCGGCAAAGATCGTGGAAACGGTCGAGCCGGATTTGGTGGATATCAATTTTGGATGTCCGGTAAAGAAAGTGGTGTGCAAAGGAGCCGGAGCCGGAGTGTTGAAAGATGTCGACCTGATGGTGCGCCTGACGAAAGCGGTCATTAAAAGTACCCATCTTCCGGTAACGGTAAAAACAAGACTGGGCTGGGATGAAGATTCGATCAATATTGATGAAGTGGCCGAAAGACTACAGGATGTAGGCGTACAGGCGCTGACGATTCATGCCAGAACCCGTGCCCAGATGTATAAAGGGCATTCCGACTGGAGCCATATTGAACGCGTGAAAAACAACCCGAGAATTACGATGCCTATTTTTGGTAACGGCGATATCGACAGTCCGCAAAAAGCGCTGGAATATAAAAACCGCTACGGATTGGACGGTATTATGATCGGGCGTGCTGCAATTGGATATCCATGGATATTTAACGAGATCAAGCATTATTTTAATACCGGGGAATTACTGCCAACGCCAACCATACAGGACAGAGTGGAAGCAGCAAGAAACCACCTTACCTGGTCAATGGACTGGAAAGGGGAGCGTGTTGGTATTGTAGAAATGCGTCGTCATTATACCAATTATTTTAAAGGAATCCACGGATTTAAAGAATACCGTCAGAAACTGGTAACTACCGATGACGGGGAAACCTTATTCCGGATACTGGATGAAATCCAGGAAGTCTATTCGGATTATCAGATTGAGTCGTCCTAAAATAGGT